>DASTWP010000253.1:0-14196 GCA_035765835.1 Solirubrobacteraceae bacterium | reverse complement strand
TCGACGGCTTCCAGGCCGCGTGGTCGGGCCGCGACCCGCACGGCTTCCGCGAGGTCTGCGCGCGCGACCTGCACTACGAGGATCCGCTCTGCGGCGAGCCGCTCGAGGGGCCGCTCGCGCTCGGCGAGCACGCCGAGCGGCTGTGGGAGGCCTTCCCCGACGTGCGCGTCGAGCGCAGCGGCGAGCGGCTGCACGACGGCCGCTACGTGGCGGCGCCGTGCAAGGCGCTCGGCACGCATCGCGGGACGCTCGCGGGACTGCCGGCGAGCGGGCGGTTCGTCGTGGTGCAGCTCGTCTTCTATTGCGAGCTGGACCCGCCGCGCGAGGCGCTCTGGCGCGTGCGCGCCTTCTTCGACGCCTACGACGCGGCGGTCCAGCTCGGGGTGCTGCCGGCGCGCGGCACGCTCGGCGAGCGCGCGCTGCTGCTGCTGCGCGGCTTCGGGCTGAAGCGCAGCGCCGGCTGACCCGGCGGCCTACTTCGTGACGATGAGCGTGCCGTCCATCCCCGGATGGATGGTGCAGACGTACTTGATCGTGCCGGGCTTGGTGGCCTTGAACGAGTAGGTGCCGCCCTGGCCGAAGTTGTTCGACTTGAACGCCGCGCCGGACTGCGCGGTGACGTTGTGGGTGACGCTGTCGTCATTGACCCAGGTCACCGTCTGGCCGACCTTGACCGTCACCGAGGCCGGGTCGAAGGCGATGTTCTGCATCTTGACCTTGACGCCAGGGCCGCTGCCGACCGAGGAGGACGGCTGGGTCTTGGTGACCGTCGAGGGCGGTGAGGGCGTGCTCGAGTTGCTGTTGTTGCTCGACCCGCAGCCGGCGGCGGCGAGCGCGAGGGCGGCTGTGGCGGTCAGGACGACGGGGAGGCGCTTGGTCATGGTCATGCTCCTTCGGACGTCGCCCCGCCCGGATTCGTTCCGAGCGTGGCGAGGACGGGCGCGTGGTCTGAGAGCGGCGCATGGTCCGCTACCCGGGGCGGCGCGAGCGGAACCATGCCGTTCGCGAGGACGTGGTCCACGTCGTTGCCGCCCGCCGGGACGAATCCTTGCGCTTCCGGGCGGTGCGTGTTGAAGTCGCCGCCCAGCACGCAGGGCGCGCCGCCCGCCCATTCCAGCACGGCGGCGGCAGCCTTCGCGGTGTCGCTGCGCGCGCGCTCCTCGCCGCCGCCCTGCGCGTGCACGTTCGCGACCCACGTGCCGGTGGCCAAACGGACCGCGTGGACACGGCGGCGCTCCGGCCAGACCCGCAGCCGGCACGTGCGGTGCTCCTCGATCCGCCCGCCGCGCACGAGGATCGCGTTCGCGCCGCCGCCGTTGGACCTGATCAGGTCGGGCCGGCGGTCGGCGAGCAGGCGCCGCAGCGGCAGCAGCGCGTTGCGCGAGGTGAGGACGTGGCGCTCCTGCGCGCCGGCGGCGGCGGCGAGCGGCGCCGGCCACCACGGGAGGACCTCCTGGAGCAGCGCGACGTCCCACTCCCAGCCGGCGATGCGGCGCGCGAACTCGCCGAGCAGCGGGCGCGGCTGGTCGGGCACCGCGCGGCCGTGGAACAGGTTCCAGGTCAGCACGCGCAGCACGGGGACATAGTCTTCCCGTCTTGACGCGCCACCTCCTCACCGGGGCCGAGCTCTCGCGCGACGAGCTGCTCGCCCTGCTCGCGCGCGCGGCGGAGCTGAAGGCGGCGCCGCGGTCCTCGGGCGCGCTCGAGGGGCGGACCGTGGCGCTCGTGTTCGAGCGGCCCAGCACGCGCACGCGGCTGAGCTTCGAGGCCGGCGTCTTCGAGCTCGGCGGGCACCCGATGGTGCTGCGATCGGGCGAGATGCAGCTCTCGCGCGGGGAGTCGGTGCGCGACACGGCGCGGATCCTCGGGCGCCACGCGGCCGCCGTGGGCGTGCGGACCGGCCCGGACGCGGTGCTCGAGGAGCTCGCCGCGGAGGACCAGCTGCCCGTCTTCAACATGCTCACGGCCGGCCACCACCCGTGCCAGGCCCTCGCGGACCTGCTGACGCTGCGCGAGGCGTTCGGCGCCCTCGACGGCCTGCGGCTCGCCTACGTCGGCGACGGCAACAACGTCGCCCGCTCGCTCGTGCTGCTCGGCGGCCTGGCCGGCGTCGAGGTCGTCGTCTCCTCGCCGCCCGGCTACACGCTCGACGGCGTGCCGAACGTCGAGGACCCGGCGCAGGCGGTCC
This sequence comes from Solirubrobacteraceae bacterium, assembly GCA_035765835.1. Taxonomy (GTDB): domain Bacteria; phylum Actinomycetota; class Thermoleophilia; order Solirubrobacterales; family Solirubrobacteraceae; genus JAOPZW01. The sequence goes on along the minus strand of DASTWP010000253.1, from coordinate 12,008 downwards.
GCGGCGCGCACGCCGTCTACACGGACGTGTGGGTGTCGATGGGCGACGAGGAGACGGCACAGGAGCGCCGCGCCGCGCTCGCGCCCTACCGGGTCGACGACGCGCTGCTCGGCCTCGCGGCGCCGGACGCGATCGCGCTGCACTGCCTGCCCGCGCATCCCGGCGAGGAGATCACCGCCGAGGTGCTCTACGGGGCAAGGCAGCGGATCTGGGACCAGGCCGAGAACCGCCGGCACGCCCAGAAGGCGCTGCTCGAGTGGCTCGTCGCGTCCTGACCGCGCGCGAGCTAGGACGCGCGACGCTCGCGCGCCAGCTGCTGCTCGCGCGTGAGGACGTCCCGGTGGTGGAGGCGCTCGAGCGCGTCGGCGGGCTGCAGGCGCAGGAGCCGCGGCCGCCGTTCGTCGGGCTCTGGTCGCGCCTCGCCGGGTTCGCCGCCGGCGACCAGCTCGGCCCGCTGCGCGCCGGCGAGCTGGTGCGCGGGATGCTGATGCGCGCGACGCTGCACCTCGTCAGCGCGGCCGACTTCGCGGCACTGCGGCCGGCGCTGGCGCCGGTCATGACGGCGGCGATGAACGGCGCGCTGCGGGGGCGCATGGACGGGCTCGACCTGGACGAGGTGCTGCCCGCTGCGCGCGAGCTGCTCTCCGAGCGCCCGCGCACGTTCGAGGAGCTGCGCGCGCTGCTGAGCGAGCGTTTCCCGGCGGCGAACGACCGCGCGCTCGGCTACGCGGTGCGCACGCAGCTGCCGCTGGCGATGGTGCCGGGCGAGGAGCGCTGGGGCTTCCCGCGGGCGGCGGCGTTCGCGCTCGCGGCGGCGGCGCCGCCGGAAGCGGCGCCTGCCGAGCCGCTCGTGCGCCGCCACCTCGGCGCGTTCGGCCCGGCGAGCGCCGCCGACGTTCAGGAGTGGTCCGGCCTGCGCGGCTTGAAGGTCGTGCTCGGCGGCATGCGCGACGAGCTCGAGGTCTTCGACGACGAGCGCGGGCGCGAGCTGTTCGACCTGCACGGCGCTCCGCGCCCGCCGGGTGACACGCCCGCGCCACCACGCCTGCTGCCCGAGTTCGACTCGCTCGTGCTCGCGCACGCCGACCGCTCGCGGGTGATCGCCGACGAGCACCGCCCGCTCGTCGTCACGAAGAACCTCCGCGTGCGCGCGACCTTCCTGCTCGACGGCGCGGTCGCAGGCACGTGGTCGATCGAGCGCAAGGGCCGCACCGCGACCCTCCGCCTCGCGCCCTTCGGCCGCCTGCGAAAGGCGGACGAGCGCGCGCTCACAGCCGAGGCCGAAGCCCTGCTCGCCTTCGCCGAGCCGGACGCGGGCACCCACGCCGTCAGCCGGGACGACTGACCACTTTGCTTCGCCTGGCGAAGCGAAGTGGTCGTTCGCGGTCCATCAAGCGCCGATCGACAGCTTCACGAAGAGCTTGACGGTGGCGGTGGTGTTGTAGGTCGTCGGGGAGCCGGCGCAGGGCGTGGCGGGCGCCCCGGCGGTGGTGCAGCCGGTGAGCGTGAGCGGGTAAGGCGGCGAGTCGAGCTCCAGGTTCGCGAGGCCCGTCGCCGGCTGCACGTGGCCGCTGAGCGGCACCGTCGCGGCGTTGTCGGTGTAGCCCGTCGTGAACGCGGGCTGGCCGCAGGCCTGGCGCTCGTCGAGGACGAGCCGGATGAGGACGTTCGTCGTCGCGGTCACCGCGCCGGAGGAGTGCAGCGTGGCCGTGCTCGTCTTCGACGGGTCGATGCCGATGGTCGACGCCGGGTCGCTGCGCACGAGCGCGGGCGAGGAGCAGGAGTCGGTGAAGATGTCGGTCGGCGCCGGCGTGATCCGGGCCTTCGTGAGCACCACGGTCGTGTCGGTGTTCACGTGGATCAGGCCCGGGACGTAGCCCTTCACGGTGCCGGTCAGCGGGATCGTGCGCACGACCCCGCCGCCGAAGTCGATGCTCACCTGGCTGCCGGGCAGCACCGTTGTCGTGACGGGGATCCTCGGCGGCGCCTGCTTGTGCTTCTTGACGCAGCGCCCGCGCTTGTTGCGCACGAAGCCCTTCTTGCACTTCGCGCGGTGGTGCTTCTTGGCGACCGGCGCGGCGCCGCCGCCGGCGACGGGCAGCGCGGCGAGCGCGAGGCAGAGCGCGATCGCGAGCAGGGGCAGACGGCGCAGCGGGGTGGGCATGTGGCCGACCCTAACCGCGCCGGATGGCCCGCGTCTACGGCAGCTTCACGCTCGCCGCGCGGCCGACGTTGCCGGCCGCGTCGACGGCGCGCACGAACAGCGTGCCACTGAGCCCGGCGGGCAGCGGGAGCGTCTGCGGCCCGCCCGCCGCGACCGGGGTGACGCCGTTGACGCGCACCCAGCCGCCCGTGCCGCCGGCCTTGATCTCGTAGTGGTCGGCGCGGCCGCACATGAGGTCGCCGCCCGGCGCCGTCAGCGTCGCGACGCCGAGCGCGACGCGCAGGTCGAGCGGCTTGCCGGGCAGCACGGCGTCGCGCGTGAAGTCGCCGCTGTTCGCCGGGTCGTGGTGGAAGCGCGGCCACGACGACGGCGAGCACGCGCCGGCCGGCGTGGAGTAGGCGAAGATGCGCCCGTCGCGCACCGCGGCGATGACGTCCTTGTGCGCGCTCGGCGTCGTGTCGAGCGTCCCGAACGAGCCGAGCACCGGCGTGGCGACCATCCAGTCGCTCGTCAGCTTCGGCCACGCCGGCGACGCGGGCAGGCCGGCGGCGTTGAACGCCTGCAGGTCCAGGTAGGCGGTTCCGCCCAGCATCTCCTGTCCCGGCAGCCCGTCGACGTCGCCCACGACGGGCCCGGTGAGGAAGGAGAGGTCGTTGACCTGCGCCGGGAAGCCGGTGCGGAACTGCCCGTCGGTCGGGTTCCAGGCGCTGAAGGAGTCCTGCCCGCCCTGGTACTCGTTGACCGTCAGGTCGAGCGCGCGCAGCAGCCCGGTCGTCGGCGCGATCAGCGACGTGCCGCCCGCGAAGTCGCCGAACGCGGGCTGCCCGACCGCCGGCAGCGCGAGCACGTCCGTGCGGTCCGGGTTGCCGTCCGGGATGTCGGACTGCATCGCGATCGGCTTGCCGTTCGAGGGGTCGGTCCCCAGGCATGACGTGCCGTCGGGGTTCAGCACCATCGCGGGCCCGCCGTCGGGGATCTCCGCGATCTTCATGCCGGTCCCGCCGCTCGGGCACGTCAGCGGCGCCATCACCGGCGAGCCGGTCACGCCCTCGCCGACGACCGGCAGCAGCTCGGCGAACAGCTTCGGCACCTTGAACGGCCAGCCCGGCAGCAGCTTGCCGCCCGCGTCGAACGCGTACAGGCGGCTGTTGGCCATGTCGAGCACGCCCGTCTGCGAGATCAGCCCCAGCGACGCGGTGTCGACGTTGCCGGTGTTCAGGCCGCCGTCGGACGCGGCCGGGTACTCCTCGTTGGTCCCGACGACGATCTCGGGCCTGCCGTCCCCGTCGAGGTCGCCGACCGCCGGCGTGTCGACGATCGCGCCCTGGTTCAGCGGCTCGCCGATGTCCGTGCGGAACGTCACCTGGTCGGTGACCGGGTCGACCGCGGCGACCTTCGAGCGGTCGACGACGAGCGCCGGGAAGCCCTTCACCGGCGTGCCGTCGTCGTGCCAGGCGTAGAGGTGGCGGTCCATGCCCGCCGCGATGACCTCGAGCCGGCCGTCGCCGTCGAGATCGGCCAGCACCGGCGCGGTGATGAAGGCGTGCTGTGTGCGGTCCTGCTTGCCGTGGCGGGCGGGGACGAACGGCTGCAGCGGGCGCCCGCCGAAGTCGGGGTTCGCCTCGACCACGAAGCGGCGGGTGCCGTCCGGCTCCCACGCGTAGACCTTGCCGTCCATCGCCGCCGCGACGACCTCGGGGATGCCGTCGTGGTCGAGGTCGCCGACCGCGAGGGCGGAGAGGATCGGTGCGTGCACGTCGCTGCTGACCTCGCCGGAGGCGAACGCGGCGTCGCCGGTGTGCAGCGGCAGCCGGTCGGTCGCGACCGGCCAGCCCGGCAGCTCGCTGCCGTCCGGGCGGTAGGCGTGCACGAGGCCGTCGGAGCCGGCGACGATCAGCTCGTTGCGGTCGTCGCCGTCGAGGTCGGCGAGCACGGGCGTCGACTCGGCGTCGCCCGCGACGTTGCCGCCGATGCGCTTCGGCCAGCCCGGCAGGAGGTCCTGGTCGTGGTGCAGGTAGAGGTTGCGCCGGTCCTCGCCCTGGAGTGACACGCCGTCCTGCACGCTCGTCGCGACGACGCGGATCGTGAAGCCGTAGGGCTCGATGTCCGGCCGCCCGCCGGTCTCCTGCGTGGTGCCGATGCCGGGCTCGCGGCCGTCGAAGTCGCCGGCGGTGAGCGGGAACATCGCGCGCAGCTTCGCGATGTCCACGTACGCGAGCGGCGAGGCGCCGTCGAAGCGCTCGCGGTGCGCGGTCGTGCCGTCGCACCAGGCCGAGTCGACCGGCGCGAAGTCGCCGCCGTTCGCGGTCGTGTCGTTGTTCGGGTAGGAGCCGGGGGCGACCTCGACGCTGCACGTGTAGGCCGCACCGCGAGCGTCGAGCTGCGCGGTGACCGGGAACGAGCTCTGCCGCGGGTCGACCTGGTCGAACCACTGCGGCGAGGTGATCTCGACCTCCGGGGGGATGCGGCCCGCGTACGCGTTCGCGACCGCGCGCTGCGCGTTCACGCGCCCGTAGCCGTAGAACTGGTCGAAGCCCTTGCGCGCCGGGTAGCGGCGCGTCTCGACGAGTGGCGAGACGACCGCCCAGTTGCCCGGCGCGTTGAGGTTCGGGTCGGTGCACGCGGGCGTCGGCAGCGGCGAGCACGAGAGCTCCTTGACCGCCCAGTCGACGTCGTCGGCCTCGCCGGTGCCGCCGACGCTGCCCGACGCCATCAGCTGGCGCACCTCGTTCGGCGTGATCACGCAGGCGCTGCCGTCCGGGCGCACGCACGCGCCGTCGGCCGGGTGCGCCGCGAGCGTGCCGTCGTGGTGGCCGTCGAGCGCCGCGGAGTAGATGAGGCCCGCCATGCCGGAGCCGCGGCCGGTCGCGTCCGAGGAGCACGAGACCGACGGGATCGCGACCGTGATCTTCGAGGAGAAGTTCGTGCAGCCGTTGAACTGCAGGTAGCTCTTCGGCTCGGGCGTGAACGTCGGGTCGTACTTCGTCACCGAGTTGACGACGATCACGTGCGGATAGCTGCTCGGCCAGTTGTGGTGCTGCGCGGCCTCGTCCGCGGCCGAGGCGATCACGGTCACGCCATGGCGGTAGGCGTAGTCGACCGCGGCCCGCGCGAGACCGGAGTTGTTGAGCGTGCCGAGCGCCTCCTGGATGACCAGTGCGCCGTTGTCCGTCGCATACAGGACGCCCTGCGCGAAGTTGTTGACGTCGGCGACGAACGAGTCGCCGACGCGGTTGATCATCTCCATGCAGTTCGGGCAGGTGCCGACGCCGTCCTGGCCGTTGTCCGCCTCGGCGCCGGAGTCCTGCACCTCGCCGGTGCCGTGCCCGTACTGCACGTCGTCGTAGGGGTCGTTGTCGTTGTCGAGGAAGTCCCAGCCGACGATGTCGTCGACGTAGCCGTTGTGGTCGGCGTCGGTCCCGTCGGAGAACGCGATGATGATGTCCTCGGGGTCGAGCAGGTCGTCGATGCCGTTGCCGCGCGGCTCGCCCTTCGCCGCACGCGCCGCGCCGCTCTTCTCGACCCGCGTGTCGCACGCGTAGTCGATGACGTTGAAGACGCCGTCGCCGTTGGCGTCGTACTGGTCCTTGTAGGTCGAGCAGTCGACGCCCGGCTCGAGCGCCTCCGTGCGGTCGTGGTTCGGGACCGGAAGCTCGCCCTTGTTGAGCCAGATCTTCTTGCGGACGTTCAGCATCGCGCCGCGGTTGTCCCACTCGATGCCGGAGTCGTGGACCGCGATCACGACGTCGGGACGGCCGGTCGTCGTCTGCCACGCCGTCGGCACGTCGGCGTTGTCGACGATGTGCGCGCCGCGCACGCCGTCAAGCTCCATCGCGCTCTCGTTGACCGGGTCGTTGCCCGGCTCGGGCGTCGCCGCGTACATCCACTGCTCCTTGGAGCTGAGATCGGCGGGCGCCTGGTTCGGGCCGGCCGGCAGCCGGTACTGCGAGTAGTCGCCCGGGTCGGGGCCGGGACGCCAGGGGAAGTCCGCAGGCGCGGGTGCGGCCGCGAGCGCGGCGAGGACGAGCGTGGCGGCGAGCGCCAGAAGCAGTCGGGTCACGTCCCGTTTGAACGTGCGCGTTCGGGCGAACTTGCGGCGCGGTTCGGTGCGTTGCGCGGTGGGGTAGGGTCGGCGCATCGTGTAAGCAGGAACGGAGGAGCACCGTGCCGCAGCCGAAGAAGTCGTCCGCCTCGTCGTCGCGCACGTCGCGCTCACGCTCCGGGGGCTCGTCGCCCGCGCGCGCGAAGTCCTCGTCGTCGCGCAGCAGCGGCTCGTCGTCGCGCGCGAAGTCGTCCACGTCGCGCGCGAAGGCCTCAACCTCGCGGGCGAAGTCATCCACCTCCCGCGCGAAGTCCTCCACGTCGCGCGCGAAGTCCGCGTCCGCGTCGTCGCGGTCCAAGCCGGCGTCGTCGTCGCGCGCGAAGGCCTCGACCTCGCGGTCCAAGCCGGCCCGCGCGTCGAGCACCCGTACGCCGGCGACGAAGGGCAACGCCGCGCGTGTGCGCGACCTGCTCGTGCTCAGCCGCGGCCGCGTGCAGGAGATCATGGAGGAGGCGATCGAGGGCGGGCACTTCACGCGCCGCGAGGGGACCACGCTCGCCCGCGCGCTGATCGCCGCCGGCCTGCAGCAGACGCAGGACGTCCTCGCCGACGTCGAGCAGCTGCTCGGGCGCGGGCAGTCGGTCGCCGCTGCGGCCGGTGACGTCGTGCTCCAGCAGGGCGACCGCGTGCGCCGGACCGCCGGCATCGGCTCGTTCCCGATCCTGCGCTACGACGACCTCAGCAGCTCGCAGATCGCGGGGCGGCTGAAGGGCCTCACGGCTGCGCAGCTGCGCAAGGTGCGCGACCACGAGCGGCGCAACCAGCAGCGCAAGACGATCCTCGAGGCGATCGAGCGGCGGCTGAAGTAGAGACGACCGATTCCGCGACCCCACGCGCCTGAGGCCACGCCCTCGTGGTACCGGATCGCCACGCCCGATCCTTGTCAATGCCTCCAGCATTGACCGCGGATTGGCGCGGCGCCCGGCACTCACGATGACGCGACCTCAGTCACGTCGGGCCGCGCAACCGATCGTCGCCTTGCCATCCTGGGGGGCATGGAGGTCTCCACCAGGACGCGGCCCGACAAGGGTCAGGAGCTCGAGCTGCGCATCGACGCGCTCGCCTACGGCGGCGCCGGAGTGGCGCGCGCGGACGGCTACGTCGTCTTCGTGCGCGGCGCGGTGCCGGGCGATCGCGTGCGCGCCGTCCTGACGAAGCGCAAGCGCGGCTACGGCGAGGCGCGCGTGCTCGAGCTGCTCGAGGGCAGCCCCGACCGCGTGCCGGCGCTCGCCGACCACCCCGGCGCGCCGTGGCAGGTGCTGCCCTATGAGCGCCAGCTCGAGGTCAAGCAGGAGCAGGTCGAGGACGCGCTGCGCAGGCTCGGCGGCCTCGACGGCTTCGCGCTCGAGCCGATCGTGGCGGCCGAGGAGCGCTGGCGCTATCGCAACAAGCTCGAGTACTCGTTCGGGACCGACGCGGAGGGCCACCTCGTCTGCGGCTTCCACGCGCCGGGCTCGTGGGAGCGCATCGAGCCGATCGACGACTGCCTGCTGGCGTCCGAGCGCGGCAACGCCGTGCGCGAGCGGGCGGTCGCGGCGCTGCGCGAGCAGGGTCTCGAGGCGTACGACCGGCGTGAGCAGCACGGCTTCCTGCGCAACCTCGTCGTGCGCGAGGGCCGGCGCACCGGCCAGGTGCAGGTGCGCCTCGTCACCTCCGAGGGCGACTTCGACGGCGCGGCGTTCGCGGCCGCGCTGGACGCGGACAGCGTCGCGTGGACGCAGATCGAGAGCGTCGCCGAGGTCACCGCCGGCGGGAGCAGCGAGCTGCTCGCGGGCGGCGCGAAGATCGAGGAGGAGCTCGGCGGCCTGCGCTTCGCGCTCAGCCCCGAGGCGTTCTTCCAGACGAACACCGAGATGGCCGAGCGGCTGTACGCGATCGCCGCCGAGTACGCGGCGCTCCAGGGCTGGGAGCGCGTCTACGACCTCTTCTGCGGCATCGGCACGATCGCCCTGACGCTTGCGCCGCGGGCCGGCGAGGTCTGGGGCCTGGAGATCGTCGAGGAGGCGATCGCCGACGCGATCGAGAACGCGCGCGCCAACGAGATCGGCAACGTGCACTTCTTCGCCGGCGACGTGCGCCTCGCGCTGCGCGAGCTCGTCGAGCGGGCGAACCGGCCGGACCTGGTCGTCGTCGACCCGCCGCGGGCAGGGCTCTCGCAGAAGGTCGTGCGGCGCCTCATCGAGGCCGCCCCCAAGCGGATCGTCTACGTCTCCTGCAACCCCACGACGCTCGCGCCCAACGCGGCGCAGCTCGTCGAGGCCGGCTACGCGCTGCGCCGCGTGCGCCCGGTCGACATGTTCCCGCAGACGCCGCACATCGAGTGCGTCGCGCTGCTCGAGCGCGCCTAGCCGGCGAGCCGCTCGATCAGCCTGTCCGGCTGGATCGGCAGCCGGCGGATGCGCACGCCGGTCGCGTGGTGCACGGCGTTGGCGATCGCGGCCGCCGTGCCGACGATGCCGATCTCGCCGATGCCCTTCGAGCCCATCGGGTTCAGCTGGTCGTCGTGCTCCTCGACCCACGTGGCGTCGATGTCGAGCACGTCCGCGCAGGCGGCGACGTGGTAGCCGGCGAGGTCGTGGTTGAGGTAATCGCCGAACTCGAGGTCCATGACGCTCTCCTCGAGCAGCGCCATCCCCATCCCCATCGTCATGCCGCCGATGAACTGCGAGCGCGCGGTCTTCGGGTTGATGATCCGCCCGACGGCGAAGACGCCCAGCAGCCGGGGCACGCGCACCTCGCCGGTCTCGGCGCTCACGCGCACCTCGGCGAACTGCGCGCCGAACGCGTGGCGCGCGAGCCCGGCCTGCGCCTTGAGCTCCTCCGTCGTGTCGCCGAGCGCCTCGATGCCGTCCGCCGGCACCGCGCCGGCGTGCGCCCTCAGCTGCTCGGTCAGGGCCTCGCACGCGCGCACCACCGCCGAGCCCCACGACGCGGTGCCCATCGAGCCGCCCGCCACCGGCCCGCGCGGCAGGTCGCTGTCGCCGATCTCCACGCGCACGCGCTCCGGCTCCGCGCCGAGCGCGTCGGCGGCGATCTGCGTCAGCACCGTGCGGGCGCCGGTGCCGATGTCCGCCGCCGCGACGCGCACGGTGAAGCTGCCGTCGGGCTCCGCCCGCGCCGTCGCCTGCGACGGGCTGCGGTAGGCCGGGTACGTCGAGGCCGCCACGCCGGTGCCGACGAGCCACGGCCCGTCGCGGCGCGCGCCCGGCGCCGGGTCGCGATCGGCCCAGCCGAAGCGCTCGGCGCCCTCCCGCAGGCAGGCGACGAGGTTGCGCGAGCTGAACGGCCTGCCGCTCTCCGGCTCGCGGTCGGTGTCGTTGCGGATCCGCAGCTCGACGGGATCGATCCCGCATGCGCTCGCCAGCTCGTCCATCGCCGACTCGAGCGCGTACATGCCCGGGCACTCGCCGGGCGCTCGCATCCACGACGGCGTCGGCACGTCCAGCCGCGCGAGGCGGTGCGAGGTGCGGCGGTGCGGCGCGGCGTAGACCACGCGCGTCACGACCGCGGTCTGCTCGGCGAACTCCTTGACGGTCGAGGTCTGCTCGACGACGTCGTGGCCGATCGCGTGCAGGACGCCGTCGGGCGACGCGCCGAGCCGCAGGCGCTGGATCGTCGGCGTGCGGTAGCCGGTCAGCGCGAACATCTGCTGCCGGGTGAGCGCCAGCTTCACCGGCCGCTCGACGACCTTCGCGGCCATCGCGGCGACGACGACCTGCGGGCGCGGCGTGCCCTTCGACCCGAAGCCGCCGCCGACGTGCCGGGCGATCACGCGCACCTGCCCGGGCTCGAGCCCGAAGACCTCGGCCAGCGTGCCGCGCGCGGGCGAGGGCCCCTGGGTCGAGTCGTACACGATCAGCGCGCCGCCCTCCCAGCGCGCGAGGCTCGCGTGCGGCTCCATCGCGTTGTTGTGGAAGGCGGGCGTCTCGTAGGTCTCGTCGACCTGGACGGGCGCGGTTGCGAAGCCGCTCTCGAAGTCGCCCTGCTCGGTGTCGGTCTCGAAGCGCGGGTTGACCTGGTCGGGCCTGTAGAGGCTCGGGTGGTCGGCGCGCAGCTCGACGTCATGCTCGCGCGCGTCGTAGGCGATCTCGACCAGGCCGACCGCGCCGCGCGCGGCCTCGAGGCTCTCGGCGACGACGGCGCCGACGATCTGGCCGCGGTAGGCGACGCGCGGGGACTGCAGCACCGCGAGCTCGCCGTCCGCGCCCGCGGTGAGCTTCGGCGCGTTCTCGTACGAGATGACCGCGACGACCCCGGGCGCCGCCAGCGCGGCGGTCGCGTCGATCGCCCTGATCTCGCCGCAGGCGATCGTCGACTGCACGAGCGCGGCGTGCAGCACGTGCTCGGCCTCGTGCTCGACCGCGTAGCGCGCCTGCCCGGTGACCTTCTCGCGCCCTTCGACGCGGTCCAGGCCCGCCCCGATCGCGGCGCCGAGCGTCCCGGTCATGCGGCGGCCTCCTGTGCGGCGAGGTCGCGCAGCAGCGCGACGGTCATCGCGCGCGCGAGCGGCACCTTGAAGCCGTTCTCGCGCAGCGGCCGCGCCTGCGCGAGCTCCGCGTCGGCGGCGGCGGCGAAGCTCTCCCCGGTCGCCGGCGCGCCGCGCAGCGCCTGCTCGGCCGCGCTCGCGCGCCAGGGTGCGTGCGCGACGCCGCCGAGCGCGATCCGCGCCTCCTGCACCGTGCCGCCGGCGACGTCGAGCGCCGCGGCGACGGAGACGAGCGCGAACGCGAACGAGGCGCGGTCGCGGGCCTTGCGGTAGTCCGAGCGCCGCGCGAACGGCAGCGCCGGCAGCGCGACGGCGGTGATCAGCTCGGCCGGATCGAGCACGGTGTCGCGCTCGGGCTCCTCGCCCGGTAGGCGGTGCAGCCCCGGCATCGAAATCGTGCGCTCGCCGCCGGGGCCGGTCACGTGCACCTGCGCGCCGAGCGCGGCCAGCGCGACGGCCATGTCGGAAGGGTGCGTCGCGACGCACGCCTCGGAGTGCCCGAGGATCGCGAGGTCGCGATGGTGGCCCGCGCGCGCCGGGCAGCCGCTCCCGGGCCGGCGCTTGTTGCACGGCTTCGAGGCCTCCATGAAGTACGGGCAGCGCGTGCGCTGGAGCAGGTTGCCGCCGACGGTCGCGAGGTTGCGCAGCTGGCCGGAAGCGCCGGAGAGCAGCGCGCGCGAGAGGACGGGATAGCGCTCGCGGACCGCGGGGTGCACCGCGAGATCGCTGTTGCGCGTCGCGGCCCCGATCAGCAACCCGCCGTCCGCGGTCTCCTCGACCCCCACGGGCGCCAGCCGGCTGACGTCGACGAGCAGCTCGGGCGTCTCGACCTCGAGCTTCATGAGGTCGATCAGGTTGGTGCCGCCGCCGAGGTACTTCGCGTGGCCGCCGCCTGCGGCCAGCGCGCTCACGGCGCCGGAGCCATCGGTCGCGCGCTCGTAGGCGAACGGCTTCACGGCGCCACGTCGCCGATCGCCGCGACGATGTTCACGTACGCGCCGCAGCGGCAGAGGTTGCCGCTCATCCGCTCGCGGATCTCCTCGTCGGAGAGCGTTGCGGCGCCGTCGGCGGCGAGGTCCGTCGTGACGGCGCTCGGCCAGCCGGCGGAGGCCTCGTCGAGCATCGCGACGGCCGAGCAGATCTGGCCCGGCGTGCAGTAGCCGCACTGGAACGCGTCGTGCTCGATGAACGCGCGCTGGAGCGGATGCAGGTCCTCGCCGTCCGCGAGCCCCTCGATGGTCCGGATCTCGGCGCCG
>DASTWP010000252.1:0-2228 GCA_035765835.1 Solirubrobacteraceae bacterium | reverse complement strand
CCGAGCTGGTCGAGGTTGACGCCGTGCATCACCTCGATGCGGTCGCCGGGCATGGCCGGACAGTAAAGCGGCCGGCGGCGCGGACCGATACTGAAGCGTGCGCGCCCGCGCGAGCAACGCCGCGGTCCCCGCCGCGCTGGCAGCAGCCTGCGCGGTGCTGGCGGGCGCCACGACGCAGTACGGCGACTACCCCTTCGAGCTGGCTCCGGCCGTGCACGCGCTGCTCGGCGGCCACCTGCGCGAGGCGCTCGCCTCCGCCCCGGTGTACGGCGGCTCGCTGCTGCCGCGCGTGCCGTTCGTGCTCGCCGCGCACGCCCTCGGCGGCGGCGCGCTGGCGGTCTACCGCGCGGGCGCGTTCGCGTGCCTGCTCGCCGTCGCGGCCCTGCTCGCGGCGCTTGACCGCCGGCTCGCCGCGGCCGGGCGCTCGGGAGCCGAGCGGCTCGCGCTCGTCGCGACGTGCCTGCTCTCCGTCGCGCTGCTGCGCTGCCTGAGCCTCGGCCACCCCGAGGAGGCGCTCGGCGGCGCGCTGTGCGCTGGCGCGGTCCTGCTCGCGCTGGGCGACCGCCCCGTCCTCGCGGGTCTCGCGCTCGGCTTCGCAGGCGCCGTCAAGCCGTGGGCGGTCCTCGCCGTCGCGCCCGTGTTGTTCGCGCTGCCCGCCTGGCGCTCGCGCGCGCAGGCGGTGGCGTTCGCGGCGCTCGCCGCCGGCGCGGCGCTGGCGCCCTTCGCGCTCGCCGACCTCACGCACTTCACCGCCACCCAGCGCGGCGCCGCGAGCGCCGCGGTCAGCTTCGAGCCCCAGCAGCTGTTCTGGCCGCTGCACGTCGCCCACACGCACGTCGCCGGCGGCGTCGTCTACCACGGCGCCGGCGGGCCGGCGTGGGTGCAGCGCCTCTCGCACCCGCTGATCGTGGCGTTCGCGCTGCCCCTGAGCGCGCTCTTCGCGCTCGGCCGCCGCCGCGCGGGCGCGGCCCGCACGGACGCGCTCGCGCTGCTCGCGCTGCTGCTGGTCCTGCGCTGCGCGCTCGATCCGTGGAACCAGCCCTACTACGCGATCCCCGCGATCCTCGCGCTCGCCTCCTGGGAGGTCACGGCGCTGCGCCGCGCGCCGCTCTGGGCGCCCGCGGCGGCCGCGCTCACCTGGCTCGCGTTCCACGGCCCGCGGATGGAGCACACCGAGCTGCGCTACGCCGCGATCGTGCTCTGGACGGCGACGCTCGCCGCGGTGCTCGGCGCGCGCATGTGGCCGCGTCCCCGGCGCGCCCGCGGCGCGGCCGCTCAGGCCACGAGCTCGGCGACCGCCGCGCGCAGCGCGGCCTGATCGACACGCTCGCCCGGGCGCACGTCGCCGGGCGCGTGGACGAGCACGAACGGCACGTCGTCGCCCACGCGCTTCTTGTCGCGCGCCGTCGCGGCGACGACGGCCTCGGCGTCGAGCCCCTCGAGCGCGACCGGCAGGCCCGCCGCCGCCAAGAGGCCGCGGACCTGCTGGCGCAGCGCGTCCTGGCCGCTGAGCCGCAGCGCCGCGAGCAGGCCGAGTGAGACCGCCTCGCCGTGACGCAGGCGCGCGTAGCCGGTCACGGTCTCGATCGCGTGGGCGACCGTGTGGCCGAGGTTCAGCACCTGCCGCAGGCCGCCGTCGCGCTCGTCGGCCGCGACGACGCGCAGCTTCGTGCGCGCGCACGCGAGGATCGTCTCGTCGTCGACCGGCTCGCCGGCGCCGATCCGATCCCACAGCGCTCCGCCCGCGATCAGCGCGGTCTTGACGACCTCCGCGTAGCCGGCCGCGTGCTCCTCGGGGGGCAGCGTCGCGAGCGTCGCCGTGTCGGCGAGCACGGCCGCGGGCTGGTGATAGGCGCCGACGTAGTTCTTGGCCTCCAGGAGGTCCACGCCGGTCTTGCCGCCGTAGGCGGAGTCGACCTGTGCGACGAGCGTCGTCGGCACCTGCACGACGGCGATGCCGCGCTGGTAGGTGGCGGCGCAGAAGCCCGCGAGATCGCCGACGACGCCGCCGCCGAGCGCGACCAGGTGATCGGCGCGCGTGACGCCCTGCTCCACGAGCGCCCGCCACACCCGCTCGGCGGTCGCCAGCGTCTTGTGCTCCTCCCCCGGCTCGATCTCGACGAGGCCCGCGAGGTCGCGCAGGCGCCCCGCGTACAGCCCGGCGACGGTCGTGTCGGTGACGCAGAAGCGCCGCGAGCCCTCCTCCGGCGCCAGCCACCCGAGCAGCC
>DASTWP010000251.1:0-5586 GCA_035765835.1 Solirubrobacteraceae bacterium | reverse complement strand
CGCGGTCGCGTTCGGCTACATCGAGACGCGCCTGACCGCCTCCAAGGACGAGTCCAACCAGATGGAGATCGGCGGCGAGAAGGTGCAGCTCGGCATCCCGGACCAGCTGCGCGGGATGGCCGCGATGCTGATCCCGCTCGGCCGCCCGGGCACGCCGGAGGAGGCCGCCGGGGGAGTCTTCTTCCTCTGCTCGCCGTGGGCGAACTACGTGCACGGCCAGGTGCTGAACATCACCGGTGGCCAGTTCACCGGCATGACCACCTGACGCTCCCTTTCGCGGCGGCCGGGGGCGGCGGTAGTGTCGCGCCGTGCAGCCTCCGGCCACCCGCTACGTCGAGCACGACGGCGCCACGATCGCCTACCAGGTGGTCGGCGAGGGGCCTTTCGACCTCGTCTTCGTCCCCGGCTTCGTCAGCCACCTGGACCTTCAGTGGACCGACCCCGGCTTCTCGCGCTTCCTGCGCCGGCTGGCGTCCTTCTCGCGGCTGATCCTGTTCGACAAGACCGGCACGGGCATCTCGGACCCGACCGCGCACATCCCGACGCTCGAGGAGCGCCGCGACGAGATCCTCGCCGTGATGGACGCGGCGGGCAGCGAGCACGCCTCGTTCCTCGCGTTCTCCGAGGGCGGGCCGGCGACGCTGCTGCTGGCGGCGACGACGCCCGAGCGCGTCCGCTCGCTCGTGCTCTACGGGACGTTCGCCACGACCCGGCCCGACGACGAGGCCGGCGCCGCGTGGCTCGCGCAGGCGCACGCGGCGATGAACGACATCATCGACCACTGGGGTGAGGGGCGAGGGATGGCGGTGTGGGCGCCCAGCCTCGACTCGGAGCTGCGGCGGCGCTTCTACGCGGTGTTCGAGCGCTCGTGCGCGAGCCCTCGGACGGCGCGCGCGCTGATCGAGCACGTGCTCCGGATCGACGTGCGCTCGGTGCTGGGATCGGTGCAGGCGCCGACGCTCGTCGTGCACCGGACGGGCGATCGCGTCGCGCGCGTCGACGCGGGGCGCGCGCTCGCGGCGGCGATCCCCGGAGCGCGCTTCGCCGAGATGCCGGGCGAGGACCACGCGTTCTGGTTCGGGGACTTCGACCCGATCCTCGACGAGATGGAGGAGTTCCTGACCGGCGCGCGCCGCGGCGCCGAGCCCGACCGCGTGCTCGCGACCGTCCTCTTCACCGACATCGCCGGCTCGACCGAGCGCGCGGCCGAGCTCGGCGACGCCGCGTGGCGCGGCGTGCTCGAGCGCCACGACGCGCTCGTGCGCGAGTCGGTGGCGGCGCACGGGGGCCGCATCGTCAAGCACATCGGCGACGGGATGCTCGCCACCTTCGACGGGCCCGCGCGCGCGGTGCGCTGCGCGGAGGCGCTGACGGCGGGGGTGCGCGCGCTCGGCGTCGAGCTGCGCGCCGGCGTGCACACGGGCGAGTGCGAGGTCATCGGCGACGACGTGGGTGGGATGGCGGTGCACATCGGCGCGCGCGTGTCCGCACAGGCGGGGCCGGGCGAGGTGCTCGTCTCTCAGACCGTCAAGGACCTCGTGGTCGGCTCGGGCCTCGCGTTCGCCGCGCGTGGCGAGCACGAGCTGAAGGGCGTGCCGGGGACGTGGCGGCTGTACGCGCTCGGCGAGGAGGCCGAGCCGCGGCCGGAGCCGCTCGACGGCGCCGCGGCGCACATGCGCACGCGCGACCGCGTCGTGGTCTCGCTGGCGCGGCGCGCCCCGCGCACGATGCGCCTCGGGGCGCGCCTCGCAGGCGGATGAGCCACGCGATCGCGCGCGCCGGCGAGGCCGACCTCGCGGACCTCTTGCCGCTGATGCGCGCCTACTGCGACTTCTACGAGGTGGCACCCGCCGACGAGGCGCTCCTGGCGATGAGTCGCGCGCTGATCGCCGACCCCGAGCGCGAGGGCGTGCAACTGATCGCGCGCGCCGACGAGGACCCGGCCCGTCCCGCCGTCGGCTTCGCGACGGTCTTCTGGTCGTGGTCGACGCTCAGCGCGGGCCGCATCGGGGTGATGAACGACCTGTTCGTCGCGCCGGCGGCGCGTGGCAGCGGGCTCGCGGACGCGCTCATCGGCGCCTGTGCGGACGCGGCGCGCGCACACGGCGCCGTCTGGCTCGGCTGGCAGACCGCGAAGGACAACCTGCGCGCGCAGGCCGTGTACGAGCGCGTCGGCGCCAGGCGCGAGGAGTGGATCGACTACGGTCTGAGGCCATGAAGCTCGTCAAGCCCGGGCCCGAGCACGAGGTGCCGCGCGGGGTGCTCGGCGGCTCGGAGGTCTCGCAGGCGACCGCCGGCGCGCACAACATCTACATGGCGCGCTTCCGCGTGCCCGCCGGGGCCCGCTCGCGCCCGCACTACCACGCCAACTGCGAGAGCGCGCTCTACATGCTCGCCGGGCGGATCGAGATCCGCTGGGGCGAGCAGCTCGAGCAGTCGCTGGTCGTCGAGCCCGGCGACCTGCTCTACGTGCCGCCGCGCGAGACGCACGTCGTGGTCAACCTCTCCGACGAGGAGCCCGCGGACTACGTCGTCGCGCGCGACTCGCCGCACGAGGACTCGGTCGAGGTCCCCTGGGCGGACTGAGCGGCGGCTCGGGCGCCCGCCTAGACGGCCTGGATCGGCGCTGCCGCGGGGCGAGCGGGCTCGCGCGGCGCTCGCGATGCCAGGCGCGACTCGCGGTCCTCGTCCTGCGCGAGCGCGTCGTCGAGGGTTCCGTGCAGCAGCCACTCCTGGCCGCGCTGCTCGATCGTGCCGCGGCGTGCGAGGCGGCCGAGCGCGGTCGTCACCGACGGCCGCCGCGCCCCGATCATCTCGCCGAGCCCGCAGTGCGTCAGCCGTGGCAGCCGCAGCACCGTGCCCTCCGGGGTGACGCGCCCCCAGCGGTCCGAGAGGTGCCAGAAGAGCAGGATCAGCCGGCGCTCGACGCGCGTGCACTGGCGCAGCGCGAGCAGCAGCGCGAGGCGCTCCGCGCGCTCCTCGGCGCGCGCGACGAGGTTCGCGGCGATGTTCGGCAGCGGGGCGACGCGCCGGGCGAACGCGGCGTCGAGCACGGCGACCTGGGCGGTGCTGGTGAGCACCTCCCACGCGGCGCCGGTGGCGGACGCGCTGTGGTCGGGATCCCAGGGACGCAGCAGCTCGCCCTCGCCGAGCAGCTCGAGCGCGCGGCCGCCGGGCACGATCATGCGCCGGGCGACGACGCCGTCGACGACGAGCACCCCGAAGCCGCCGTCGAGGTCGGCCGCCGGGCCGTCCCAGTCGCCGCGGCGCAGGTACAGGCCGCACGCGCGGGCGCGGCGATGGGCCGCGTCGCGCAGCGCCGGCGGAGTTCCGTGCGCCAGCCACGGCTGCGCGCTGAGGACGTCGATCACGCTGGTCCGCAAGGCGTAGACGTGTACCCGCCCTGCGCCCGCGGGACGCTTCAAACGAAGCCGAGCGTGAAGGCGCAGCCCGAGAAGTAGGCGCCCGCGTGCGAGACGAGATAGGCCGCGAGCTGCGCGACCTCGCCGTCCGTCGTGTGCTCGCCCGGGAGGATCGCGGCGGTCGTGATCCCGTAGCGCGCCCACTCGATCGACGTCGTGTGCGCGAGGTTCTCGATCGCGGCGCGCACGGATGCGTCGTCGCGCGGGGCGACGAAGAGCACCTTGCCGGCACCGGCCGGCCGGAGCGCCGCGTTCACCACGGCGCGGGTCGCGACCCAGACGTGGTCGAGATCGCCGCTCTCGGTGATCAGGGCATCGAGGGACGGCAGCGACGCGACGGTTCCGTGCAGCGCGTCCTCGTCCTCGCCCGGCTCGAAGCGGTACGTGCTCGCGCCGAGCGCGGCACAGGTCGCCTCGATCGCCTCGCCGCCGCCGGCGAACGCGAGCGCGCGGCCCTCGAGGAGGCCGCGGCGGAAGAGCTCGGGTGCGCAACCTCCGGTGCTCGCCATGCGTTCTTGGAGCGTATGCGACTGCGATCCGCTCTCGTCCTCGGCCTGATGTGCCTCGCGCTGCCCGCTCCGGCGGGCGCGTCGGTGGCGCCCGGCCGCGTCACGTTCCCGCTCGGCGACGGCAGGGTGGTCAACAGCGTCGACGCGTTCGGACTCAGCGTCGGCACGGCGCTGCCGGACGGCGGCATGGTCCTCGCAGGCACCGATCTGGGCAAGGGCCTCGTGCTCGCGCAGCTGCGCGCGGACGGCTCGCTCGACCCGTCGTTCGGGCAGGGCGGGATCGCGCACGTGGCGACGGGGCCCGCGTCCCCGCTGCAGCTCCTGCGCCGGCCCGACGGGCGGCTCGTCGTCGTCTCCGCCGGGACGGCGGCGGATCCCCACCACACGCCGCAGCTCGTGCTCGCCGGGCTCACGCCGAGCGGCGCGCTCGACCCCTCCTTCGGCCAGGGCGGGATCGCGCAGACCGGCATCGACGGCGACTGCGGCAACTGCTCGCCCGCCGCGCTCGGCGCCGACGGCTCGATCGCGGTCGCCGGCAGCACCGGCCCGTTCCCGGGCTCGACGTGGGTCGTCGGGCTGCTCACGCCGGCCGGCACGCCCGACCCGGGCTTCGGCGACCACGGCATCGCGACGCTCCCCGGCACGCTCGGCTACGCAAGCGTCCTGGCTGGTGGTCGCATCACGACCGCAGGGCAGGACGCTTCAGGCGCGAAGCTCGCGCGGTTGCTGCCCAACGGCAAGCCCGACCCCACGTGGAACGGCGGCCAGCCGGTCGCGATCCCGACCAAGCTCCCCTTCCCGTTCGGGCTCCTCGCCCGCGCCGACGGCAGCGTCGACGTGCTCGCGAGCGGGACGGACGGCGCGGAGCTGCGCCGCTACACCACGACGGGCCAACCCGACAGCGCCTTCGGCACGGTTCAGCTTGCGGGCGCGCCCGGCCCTGCCGACCTGCTCGCCGCCCCCGACGGCGGCGACCTCGTCGTCGCCGCCTCCACGCTCAACCCGCAGAGCGAGCCGCCGGCGGAGCGCATCGCGCGCGTCGCGCCGGACGGCGCCGTCACCGCGAAGGCCGACGTGCCGACCCCGTTCGGCGGCGGCGTCGCCACGTTCTTCGCCCGCCACCGGGCGCCGTTCGTCACCTCGCTGAACCAGAGCGGCTTCCACGCCGGCCACGCGTTCGTGCGGCCCGACGGCTCGCTCGTCGTCCCCGGCATGGTCAACGTCGTCCAGTACACCGGCGAGGGCGTCGGCTTCGAGGTCGAGCAGGCCGCCGTCGCCGCGATCGCTCCGAACCTCTCCCTCGATGCCTCGTTCGGAGGGGCCGCGACCGTCGCGCGGCTGAGGATCGGCGTGCCGCGCCAGCGCGCGTCGACGGCGCGCAAGATCGACCGCCTCGCGGTGACCGTCAAGGCGACCACGCCCGGCCCCGGGCTCGCCTTCCTGACGGTCAAGGCCGGGCGCCACACGATCGCAAGGTCGATCGCGCCGGTGCTGCGTGGCGGCTCGCAGCGGCTGCGCGCGCTGCTGACGCTCACCGGGCGGCGCTACCTGCGTCACCGCCACAACGTGCGCGTCAGCGTCCGCGCGACGTTCAGCGACCTCCTCGCGCAGCGCAGGACGTCGACCGCGCGCGGCACGCTGCGCTGACCCAGGAT
>DASTWP010000250.1:0-5405 GCA_035765835.1 Solirubrobacteraceae bacterium | reverse complement strand
GCGCCCAGCGACGAGCGTGGCCGCCGCCCCGGTCGCCGAGAGGATCCACGAGCCCACGCTCATCGGCGAGGTGACCTTGAACATCCGCAGCATGTTCAGGAAGCGCGCCGGCCGCCCGAGGTCGGAGATCAGCAGCGCCGGGCTCGCCCCGATGTTCACGAGCGCGATGGCCCAGGAGCGCTTCGCGAGCGTCTCGTTGCCCGTCGCGCCGGCCATCAGCGCGAGGCCCGCCGACGCGCCCGCCAGCCCGCCGGTGAAGAAGTAGACCGGGATCTCCGGCGTCCACACGGGCTCCTTGATGACCGGCTGGCCGTAGTAGGAGCGCGGCTGCGCGTCGGGCACCATCACCCGCTCGCCGCGCGGGCTCACCGCCGGCCTCCGAGGACCGCCGCGGCGATCATGCCGCCGAGCGCCAGCGCCCCGGCGCCCGCGGCAGCCCAGATGCCGCCGATGTCGCGCACCGTGTCGACCGGGTCCGGCGGCAGGCCGTAGACCTCGGGCTCGTCGAGCAGCAGGAAGAACGCGCCGGCGCCGCCGATGCCGTCGTCCTCGCCGGCGAGGTACAGCCGCGCCTCGTCCTGCCCGGCGGCGCGCATCTGCCCGAGGCGCTCGTGCGCGCGCGAGCGCAGCTCGTCGAGCTCTCCGAACTGGATCGAGTCCGTCGGGCACGCCTGCGCGCAGGCGGGCTCCTTGTCGTCGCGCAGGCGGTCGTAGCAGAGCGTGCACTTCCACACGCGCCCGTCGGGACGGCGCTTGTCGAGCACGCCGAACGGACACGCCGGCACGCAGTAGCCGCAGCCGTTGCAGACGTCCTCCTGCACGACGACGGTGCCGAACTCGGTGCGAAACAGCGCACCCGTCGGGCAGACCTCCAGGCACGCGGCGTGCGTGCAGTGCTTGCAGACGTCCGAGGCCATCAGCCAGCGGAGGCCGTCGCCCTCCTGGTAGGTCTGCAGGCCCGCCTCCTCGGCGAGCGCCCCGCGCGCCGCGGCCTCGACGAGGGATACCGCCGCCGCGTCGGCGCCCAGCGGTGCGCGCTGCTCGACGAACGCGACGTGGCGCCAGGTGTCGGCGCCGAGGTCGATCGTGTTGTCGTAGGAGTTGCCGGTGTAGCTGGGTGGGTGGGATCCGAATCGGTCCGGGATCTGGTTCCACTCCTTGCACGCCACCTCGCACGCCTTGCAGCCGATGCAGATCGACGTGTCGGTGAAGAACCCCATCCGCGGCTCGGCGTCCGGGCCGTACGTGCGGACCTCGAGACTCGCCGGGCTCATGTGATCGACCCCGCCCGGCGCCGGTACTCCTCGACGTAGCGCGTGAGGGCCTCGCCGCGAGGCCGGCGCCCCGGCTGGATGTCGCACGTCGCCGTCTTGTACTCGGCGATGTGCACGTTGAGGTCGAGCGCGAGCGAGGTGAGCTCGTTGGCGCCGTCGCCCTTGACGATGCCGCGGTTGCCCCAGTGATAGGGGATGCCGACCTGGTGGATCTGGCGGCCGTGGACGACCAGGGGCTTCATCCGGTCGGTGACCATCACGCGCGCCTCGATCGCCGAGCGCGAGGTGACGATCGTCGCGTAGCCGCCGTGCTCGAGGCCGCGCTCGCGCGCGAGCGCCGGCGAGACCTCGACGAACGCCTCGGGCTGGAGCTCCGCGAGGTAGCCGACGCTGCGCGACATGCCGCCCGCCGTGTGGTGCTCGGTCAGCCGGTAGGTCGTCATCACGAACGGGAAGACGTCGGCGCCGGGCGCGTCGCCGCTGGGGTTGTACGCGTTCACCGGGCGCCGGAAGGTCTGCCGCGTGGGGTTCGTGCCCTGCGCGTGGAGCGGGTTGACGAACGGGGACTCGTGCGGCTCGTAGTGCGTCGGCAGCGGGCCGTCGACGAGGCCGGTCGGCGCCCAGATCCAGCCGAGCCCGTCGGGATGCAGGATGAACGGCGCGGTGCCGCGGATCGCGGCCATGCCCTTCGCGCCGCGCCGCGGCGGCGTGTAGTCGGGCGCCTTGTCGAGCTTGAAGTCCGGGTGGTCGTGGCCGGCCCACTCGCCCTTCTCCTCGTCCCACCAGACGTACGCCTTGCGCTCGGACCACGGCTTGCCCTCGGGGTCGGCGGAGGCGCGGTTGTAGAGCAGCCGCGTGTCCTTCGGCCAGGCCCAGCCCCACTTGCGCGCGACCCAGTTCTGGGTCACCCGCGACTCCTTGCGCGCCGCCTGGTTGACCCCGTCGGCGTAGATGCCGCAGTGGATCCAGGAGCCGCATGCGGTCGAGCCGTCCTCCTTCAGCTGCTCGTACTCGCTGAGGAAGTTGCCCTCGCTGTCGCGGCCGCCGATCTCCTGCAGCACGGCCTCGGCCTCGGGCTCCCCGTGCGGGCCCTGCGTCGGGTAGTCCCAGGTGAGGTCGAGCAGTGGGCGGTCCTTGGGGTCGGTCGAGCCGGCGAGCTTGCGGCGCACGCGGTTGCCGAGGTCGAAGACCCACTGCAGCTCCGAGCGGCAGTCGCCAGGCGGCTCGAGCGCCTTGAAGTGCCACTGGAGCAGCCGCTGCGTGTTGGTGAAGGTGCCTTCCTTCTCGGTGTGCGCCGCCGCGGGCAGGAAGAAGACCTCGGTCTGGATCTCCTCGGTCCTCAGCTCGCCCGACTCGATCTCGGGGCTGTCGTACCAGAAGCTCGCGCTCTCGATCTCGTTCGTGTCGCGCACGACGAGCCAGTCGAGCTTGGCCATCGCGAGCCGCTGGAGCTTGGCGTTCGCCGACCCGACCGCCGGGTTCTCGCCGACGACGAAGAAGCCCTTCACCTCGCCGTCGAGCATCCGGACCATCGTCTCGTAGTGCGAGTGGTCCCCGTCGATGCGCGGCAGGTAGTCGAAGCAGTAGTCGTTGTCCTTCGTCGCCGCGTCGCCCCACCACGCCTTCAGCAGGCTCGTCATGTACGCGTCGAGATCGCCCCACGCCCCGGTCTCCGGCCCGTTCTCGGAGATGAAGGTCGAGAGGTCGGGGTGCGACTGCGGGTGGGGCATCGGGATGTACCCCGGCAAGATGTTGTAGAGCGTCGGGATGTCCGTCGAGCCCTGGATGTTCGCGTGGCCGCGCAGCGCGAGGATGCCGCCGCCGGGGCGGCCCATGTTGCCCAGCAGCAGCTGCACGATCGCGGCGGCGCGGATGTTCTGCACGCCGACGGTGTGCTGCGTCCAGCCGACCGCGTAGCAGACCGCGCCCGTGCGCTCGCGGCCGGAGTTCTCGCACAGCGTCTCGGCGACCTCGAGGAACAGCTCCCTCGGCACGCCGCAGACCTGCTCGACGAACTCCGGCGTGTAGCGGCGGTAGTGGCGCTTGAGCAGCTGGAAGACGCAGCGCTCGTGCTCGAGGTCCATGTCCTGCTTCGGCGGCTCGCCCTTCTTGAGCGTCATCCCGTGCGCGCCATGCGCCTGCTCGCCGGAGACGTCGGCGGTCTGCTCGCTCTTGCCGGCGGTCGGCTCGCCGCCCGCGCCCGCGTAGCCCCAGCTCGAAGGGTCGTAGTTGCCGCTCTCAGGGTCCCAGCCGGAGAAGAAGCCGTCGAGGTCCTCGGTGTCCTCGAAGCCCTTGTCGATGATCGCGGGCGCGTTCGTGTAGTGCCTGACGTACTCGCGGAACTCGCGGCCGTTCTCGAGGATGTGGTTGATGATGCCGCCGAGGAAGGCGATGTCGGTGCCGGCGCGCAGCGGCACGTGCAGGTCGGCCATCGCGCTGGTGCGCGTGAAGCGCGGGTCGACGTGGATCACCTTCGCGCCGCGCTCCTTGGCCTCGACCACCCACTGGAAGCCGACCGGGTGGCACTCGGCCATGTTCGAGCCCATGATCAGGATGCAGTCGGAGTTCTGCAGGTCCTGCTGGAAGGTGGTGGCGCCGCCGCGCCCGAACGAGGTCCCCAGACCAGGGACCGTGCTGGAGTGTCATATGCGCGCCTGGTTCTCGATCGACACCGCGCCGGCGGCCGTGAAGAACTTCTTGATCAGGTAGTTCTCCTCGGTGTCCAGCGTGGCGCCGCCGAGCCAGGCGATGCCGAGCGTGCGATGCAGCGGCTTGCCGTCGTCCGTCGCGTCCTGCCAGGTCGCCTCGCGCGCCGCGATCAGGCGGTCGGCGATCATGTCGCTGGCGGTCTCGAGGTCGAGCTCCTCCCAGCCCGCGCCACCGGGCCGGCGGTACTTCACCTTCGTCTCCCGGAGCGGGCTGTTGACGTAGCCCTGCGACGCCGCGCCCTTCGGGCACAGTCGCCCGCGCGAGACCGGCGAGTCCGGGTCGCCCTCGATCTGGACGACCTTCTCGTCCTTGACGTAGACCTTCTGGCCGCAGCCGACCGCGCAGTAGGGGCAGATCGACTGCACGACGCGATCGGCCGTGCGCGTGCGGGGCGTCAGGCGCGCGGACCGCGGCGACTGGGCCGAGCGACCGGTCCCGAGGGGGTCCTTGAGCTGGCGCAGCAGCGGCGGAAGGCGGTCGGATGCGCTGCCACGATGCATCGCAGCGCACTTTCCCGGATCAGGCCGGTTGCATGCCAACCGGCGCGGCGAGCAGTCCGGCGAGCGCCGTCTCGCGGTCCGCAGAGACCGGCCAGACGAGATCGAGCTGCGCCGAGCGCAGCGTCGAGAGCACGAGCGGGTGCGCGGCCGCGACCGCGACCTCCGCCCCGGCCTCGGTCAGCGCGATCTCGATCTCGCAGAGCGCGATCGCGCCCGTGCTGTCGATGTCGTCGACCTCGCTGAGGTCGAGCACGAGCTCGACGCACCCGTCCTGGACGGCGCTCTCGACCAGGACCGCGAAGCGCGCCGCCCCCTCGTCGCACAGGCGCGGCCCGGCGGTGGCGATCCAGGCGCGGCCCCCGACACGGTCGAGCCGCGGCTTGGTCAGCGGTGCGAGGAGACCTGCCATGGGCAGGGTGTACCCGCCCTGGGCGCGAGGTCAGTCGTTGTCGCCGGGCCCGGTGGCCACCGGGCCCGCGGCACCGCGGGCCCGCTTGCCGGCCTGGCCGGGCGGCAGCCCCTTGCCGTGCGCCGCGCGCCCGGGCGAGGGGTTCACCGGGGCTGCGGCGGTCGTCGTCGCGGGCGCGGTGGGCGCGCCGGTGCTCGGCGCGCTGGGCGCGGCGCTAGCGGCCGTCGCGACCGGCGCCGTCGCGACCGCGTGCTTGACGTGGCCGTAGGCATGGCCGCGGCCGGGCACGGGCCGCGCCGTGGGCGCGGGCTGCTGCGGGGCGGGTGCAGGCGAGACAGCGGGCGCCGGGGGCGCGACCGGCGTCACGACGGGTACCACCCCGCCGGCTTCGGCGTGCGGCAAAGCCTGCGCCTGGAGCTGGGGCCTGCGGTGCGCGCGCGCACGGCGCCGGGGGGCGCCGGCCGGGACGGGCGCGCGCACGGCGGCCGCGGGGCGGGTCAGGGTCGCGGTGAG
>DASTWP010000249.1:0-5292 GCA_035765835.1 Solirubrobacteraceae bacterium | reverse complement strand
GAGAGGGCATTGAGGGATGAGCTGCCGCCGTTCACGCGTTCCGGTCTGGAGCGGGCCTTCCTGGCGTTGCTGGACGGGGCGGGCCTTCCGCTGCCTCGCTGCAACGAGTACGTCTGGGACGGCGAGAAGGTCGTCGAAGTGGACTTCGTCTGGCGCGACGCGGGCGTCGTGGTCGAGACGGACGGGTCGCGGTATCACTCCACGCGCTGGCGGCGAAGGAAGGATGCGGAGAAGACGGCGAAGCTGCGGAACGCCGGCTGGACCGTGCACCGCGTGTGGGACGCGGAGCTCGAAGGCACTCCGGGCGCAGTGGTGGCGCAGCTGACCGCCACCCTTGGGCTGCGAACGTACGAATAATTGCGACGTTCGCAGCCGCGGCGTCAGGTGGGGCGGGCTTCGGCCTCGGAGGGTGGGGTCGAGGGCTCCCAGTCCACCGCGGCGCCGAGGCCGGCGCTCTTGAGAACCTTGAGGCTGAGCAGCGCGCACTTCATGCGCGTCGCGGAGATGTCGATCCCCAGCAGCTCGAGGACGAAGGAGCGGTCGAGCTTCAGGAGCTCCTCGACCCTCATCCCGATCACCTCGTCGGAGGCCATCGAGGCCGAGGCCTGCGAGATCGCGCAGCCGTGGCCGTCGAAGCGGATGTCCTCGATCGTGCCGTCGTCCGCGACGCGCAGCATCACCTTCAGCTGGTCGCCGCAGAGCGGGTTGTTGTCCTCGAACTCGAGATCGGGCGAGTCCATCGGGCCCCAGTTGTGGGGGCGCTTGTAGTGCTCGAGGATCTCCTCGCGGTACAGGCTGTCGGTCACGCGAAGACCTCCTGCACGCGTGCCAGGCCGGCGACGAGCGCGTCGACGTCCTCGTGCGTGTTGTGGATCGCGAAGGAGGCGCGCGTCGTGGCGGTCTCGCCGAGGCGCGCCATCAGGGGCTGCGCGCAGTGGTGGCCCGCGCGCACGCAGACGCCCTGCGCGCCGAGGATCTCCGCGACGTCGTGCGGGTGCACGCCGTCGACGGCGAACGAGACCAGGGCGCCGCGCGCCTCGGGGTCGCGCGGGCCGTGGATCGTCAGGCCCGGCACGTCGGCGAGGCGCTCCAGCGCGTAAGCGGTGACGTCGAGCTCGTGCGCGCGGATCGCCTCCATGCCGATGCCCTGCACCAGCTCGACCGCCGCGCCCAGGCCTGCGGCCTCCGCGATCGGCGACGTGCCGGCCTCGAACTTGGCCGGGGTCTCGGCCCAGCGCGACTCCTGCATCGTCACCGAGGAGATCATGTGGCCACCGGCGACGAACGGCGGCATCGCCTCGAGCAGCTCGTGCCGGCCGTGCAGCACGCCGATGCCCGTCGGGCCATAGACCTTGTGGCCGGTCCAGGCGTAGAAGTCCGCGTCGATCGCGCGCAGGTCGACCGGCACCTGCGGCACCGCCTGCGTCCCGTCGACGACGACGACCGCGCCCGCCGCGTGGGCGCGGCGCGCGATCTCCTCGACGGGGTTGATCGTGCCGAGCACGTTCGAGACGTGCACGACGCCCACGACCTTCACGTCGCCGCCCGCGAGGTACTCGTCGAGCTGGTCGAGCAGCAGCCGGCCGTCGTCGTCGATGCCGACGTACGACAGCGTGGCGCCGGTGGCCTGGCAGGCGAGCTGCCACGGCACGATCGAGGAGTGGTGCTCCATCTCCGTCAGCACCACGCGGTCGCCGGGCTTCAGGACCCAGCGCCCGTACGCGTAGGCGACGAGGTTCAGCGCCTCGGTCGCGTTGCGCGTGAAGATCGTGTCGCGCGCGTCCCACCCGAGCCACGCGGCGGCGCGCTCGCGCGCGCCCTCGTAGAGGTCCGTCGCCTCCTGCGCGAGCGGGTAGACGCCACGGTGCACGCTTGCGCGGTGGCGCTCGTAGTAGTCCACGATCGCCGCGATGACCGGCGCGGGCGTCTGCGACGTGGCGGCCGAGTCCAGATAGACGAGACCGTCCCGCGCGAGCGTCGGGAAGTCCAGGGGCGGGACGGCTTCGACCGAGAGGGCCATCAGGCGGCCGCTCCGACCTCCTCGCGGATCCAGCCGTAGCCCTCGCGCTCGAGCTGCTCCACGAGCTCCGGGCCGCCCTCCTTGACGATCCGCCCGTCGAACATGATCGACACGCGGCTGGGCTTCACGAGGTGCAGGATCCGCTGGTAGTGGGTGATGATCAGCACGCCCATCTCCGCGCCGGCGACCGTGTTGACGCCGTGGGCGACGGTGTTCAGCGCGTCGATGTCGAGGCCCGAGTCGGTCTCGTCGAGGATCGCGACCTGCGGGCGCTGGAGCGCGAGCTGGAGGATCTCCAGGCGCTTCTTCTCACCGCCGGAGAAGCCCTCGTTGAGGTAGCGCGCCGAGAACTCCTTCGGCACGTTCGTGAGCGTCATCGCCTCCTCGACGGCCTTGCGGAAGTCCTTCAGCTTGACCTCCGGCTCGCCGCGCGCGTCGCGGTGCGCGTTCATGACCATGCGCAGGTACTTGGTGATCGTCACGCCCGGGATCGCGACCGGGTACTGGAACGCCATGAAGAGGCCCATGCGGGCGCGCTCGTCGGGGTCGGCCTCCGTGATGTCCTCGCCCTGGAAGACGATCCGCCCCTCGGTGACCTCCAGGTTCGGCTGGCCCATGATCACGTTCGCCAGCGTCGACTTGCCCGAGCCGTTGGGCCCCATGAGGGCGTGGATCTCGCCCTTGGCGACGGAGAGGTCGAGACCCTTGAGGATCTCCTTGTCCCCGGCGCGGACGTGGAGGTTGCGAATTTCGAGGTCGGCCATCGGTTCCTTTGCGTAGGTGTCAGACGAGCGCGGGCTCGCGCTCGGAGAAGGCGACGAGCTCGGCGAGCGTGGTCTGCGCGAGCTTCTCCATCACGCCGCCCTGGACGCGCAGCCACAGCAGCTTGGTGGCGCAGCCCTGCCCGGCATCGGACTCGTGCGAGCAGAGCACCCGCCCGCCGCCCTCGAGCTCCTCGACGAAGCAGGTCATCGGGGCGACCTTGCCCTCGAGGGCGAGGATCGCCGCGTCCATCGTGATCTCATCGGCGGGGCGCGCAAGGCGATAGCCGCCGTGCGCCCCGCGGGTGCTCTCCACGAGCTCCGCCTTCTTCAGCAATGCCACGATCCGCTCCAGATAGGCGAGCGGCAGTCCCTCCGACTGTGCGATCGCCTTGAGCGACACCGGACCCCGCCCGTGCTGGCGGCCGAGCTCGACGAGCAGGCGCACTCCGTACTCCGCCTTCGTCGTGAAGATCATGGGCTAATCCTACCAGCGAGGTCGGATAACGCCCGGCGGCGGGCGGCGCATGCGCGGCGCGCGCGGCGGGCACGCAACGCGCCATGCCGAGCGCCATCGTCACAGGGTCGGATTCCGGGATCGGGAAGGCCACCGCCGTGGCCCTGGCCGCGCGCGGCTGGGACGTCGGCGTGACCTGGCACGAGGACGAGCCGAACGCGCGGCAGACCGCGGAGGAGGTGCGCGGCCACGGCCGGCGTGCCGAGGTCCGCCGCCTCGACCTCTCCCGAGCGGACGACGGCCCGCCCGTGATCGACGAGCTCGCGGACGCGCTCGGCGGCCTCGACGCGCTCGTCAACAACGCCGGCACCGGCGCGAGCGAGCCGTTCCTGGAGGCCGGCATCGACTCCTGGCGCCACGTGCTCGAGGTCGACCTGACGGGCGCGTTCCTCTGCGCGCAGTCCGCCGCGCGGCGGATGGTGTCGCAGGGCCGGGGCGGGCGGATCGTGAACGTCACCTCCGTCCACGAGCACGTCCCGCTGCCGGGCTCGTCGGCCTACTGCGCGGCCAAGGGCGGGCTCGGGCTGCTGACGAAGGTCATGGCGCTCGAGCTCGCCGTGCACGGCATCACGGTCAACGCCGTCGCGCCCGGCGAGATCGCCACACCGATGACCGGCAACGAGGACGTCGACCCGCGCAGCGAGGACCGCCCATACATCCCGGCCCGGCGCCCCGGCAGCGCGCACGAGATCGCGGCGATCGTCGCCTGGCTGTGCTCGCCGGAGTCCGCCTACGCGACCGGCTCCTCGTTCGTGGTCGACGGCGGCCTGACGCTGATGGCCGCCGTGCAGCAGGGCGAGGCGCCGGGGTAAGACGGCGAACACCGCCACCCGGGGCGGAGGGCCATGCGTCCGGAGCGTTTGCTTGAGTGCGCCCCGCCGTGCGACGCGTCGTCCCGCCGACAGCCGCCGCATGTGCGCTCGCGCTCGCTCTCCCCGCCTCTGCGGCTGCGTGCGCCGGCGTGCACGTCCGCCCCACACGGGCCACCGCCCGCATCGAGGGGCACGCCATCGCGTGCCTCCTCAGCGCGGTGCGCGCGCAGCACGGACTCCCCGGCCTGCGCTCGAACGCCCCGCTGGCCCGCGCAGCGCGGGCGCACTCGCGCGACATGGTGCGCCGCCACTACTTCGGCCACGGCTCCCCCGCCGGCTCGACGATGACGGGGCGCGTGCTCCGCACCGGCTACCTGCGCGGGGCGCACGCGTGGGAGATCGGCGAGACGCTCGCGTGGGCGACCGGCAGCTCGGCGACGCCGGCGGCGTTCGTCGCCTCGTGGCTGCGCTCGGCCGAGCACCGAGCGATCCTGCTCGACCCGAGCTACCGGCAGGTCGGCGTCGGGCTGGCGCTGGGCCTGCCCGACGGCGAGCGGCGCGGCGCGACGCTGACGGCCGACTTCGGCGTCAAGCGCTGAGCGGGGCAGCGTCCTCGACCGTCAGCGCGACCTCGATGTTGCCGCGCGTGGCGTTCGAGTACGGGCAGACCTGGTGCGCCTTCTCGGCCAGGTCCTGCGCGAGCTCGTGGTCCATCCCGGGAATCGCCACGTGCAGCTCGACCTCGAGGCCGAAGCCCCGGCCGTCGCGCTTGAGGCCGACGTCCGCGGTGACCGTCGCGGCGCTCGCGTCGTGGCCGCGCTTGCCGGCGACGAGCGCGAGCGCGCTGTTGAAGCACGCGGCGTAGCCGGTGGCGAAGAGCTGCTCGGGGTTCGTGCCCGGGCGGCCGTCCCCGCCGAGCTCCGCCGGTGGCACGATCTCGACGGCGAGCGCGCCGTCCGAGGTCTCGGCGCGGCCGTTGCGCCCGCCGTGCGAGGTTGCCGTTGCGATGTAGAGCGCGTCCATCGGCTGGACGCTACTCCGCGGGTGAGCCCGGCGCGCGGGCGCTCGCGAGCGCGGCGCCGAGGTCCGGCAACTCGCCGGCGTGGGCGGGCAGATGGCGCCAGCGCACGCGCCCGTCGGCGCCCAGGGCGAACGTGCCCGCGGCCTGCCAGCGCGTGCCGT
>DASTWP010000248.1:0-3912 GCA_035765835.1 Solirubrobacteraceae bacterium | reverse complement strand
ATTGGGGCTCTGGGTCGTGGCGCTCGCGGCCAGCTCGCTGGCGTTCGCGACGCTCGGGGTGGCAATCGGCTCGCTGGCCCGCGAGGTCCGCGCCGCGTCGCTGCTGGCGCTGATGCTGGCGCTGCCGCTGGCGTTCCTCGCGCTCGTGCCCAGCGGCGGCGTCTCACCGCTGCTGTACGACGTGATCCGCGTGATCTCGGCGATCTTCCCGTTCAAGCCCGCGCTGCAGGCGCTCGACGCCGCGATCAACGACACGACGCCCTCGCTGCCGGGCCCGGTCCTCCACCTCGCCGTGCTCGCGGCCGCCTACCTCGCACTCGCGCGCGTGGCCCTGGCAAGGTTCTCCGGGAGCTGACGATGTACCTGCAGGACGGCGAGACCGCGATCCGGCCCTTCGCGCTCGAGGACCTCGACGCGCTGCTGGAGCTGCGGCTGTCCTCGCGCGAGCAGCTCGAGCCGTGGGAGCCTGCGCGCAGCGACCGCTGGTGGACGCGCGAGGGCCAGCGGGCGGAGCTCCAGCTCGACGTGCAGGCGTGGGCCGGCGGCACCGGCTACCCGTTCGCGGTCGTCGACCTGGCGGCGGGCGAGCTCGTGGGCCGGGTCTCGCTCGCGAACATCGTCCGCGGGGCGTGGCGCAACGCCAACCTGGGCTACTGGATCGCCGAGCGCGCGACGCGACGGGGCCACGCCACGCGCGCCGTGCGCCTCGTGCTGCGCTTCGCCTTCGAGCACGCCGGTCTGCATCGCGTGCAGCCGGCGATCATCCCGCGCAACGAGGCCTCGCAGGGCGTCGCGCACGCGGTCGGCTTCCGCCTCGAGGGGCGCGCGCTGCGCTACCTGCAGATCAACGGCGTCTGGGAGGACCACGACATCTACGCGATGACGGCCGAGGAGTTCCTGGAGCGGTCCTGAGCGCGCCGCGGCCCTACCATGACTGACGCCGTGGCCTTCCCACAGACCCGCCTGCGCCGCCTGCGCCGCACCCCGGTGCTGCGCGACCTGGTGCGCGAGACGCGGCTCGATCCCGGGGACCTCGTGCTGCCGCTGTTCGTCGAGGAGGGCCTTGACGGGCGCACGGGTGGGCGGGTTCCGATTTCATCGATGCCCGGCGTCGACAGGCTCTCCGTGTCCGAGGCCGTGCGCGAGGCCGGCGAGGCCGCCGCGCTCGGCGTCGCGGGCGTGCTGCTGTTCGGGATCCCGCGCGCCAAGGACGAGGAGGGCTCCGGCGCCTGGGACGACGAGGGCGCCGTGCAGCTCGCCGTGCGCGCGATCAAGGACGCGCACCCGCAGCTGCTCGCGCTCACGGACGTCTGCCTGTGCGAGTACACGAGCCACGGCCACTGCGGCCTGCTGCGCGCCGACGGCTCGGTGGACAACGACGCGAGCGTCGAGCTGCTCGCCCGGACGGCGCTCAGCCACGCGCGCGCCGGCGCGGACGCCGTCGCGCCCAGCGACATGATGGACGGGCGCGTGGGCGCGATCCGCGGCGCGCTCGACGAGGAGGGCTTCAGCGAGACCCCGATCGTCGCCTACTCCGCGAAGTTCGCCTCCGCCTTCTACGGGCCGTTCCGCGAGGCGGCCGACTCGACGCCCGCCTTCGGCGACCGCCGCGGCTACCAGATGGACCCCGGCAACGCCGAGGAGGCGCTGCGCGAGGTAAGGCTCGACGTGCAGGAAGGCGCAGACGTGGTGATGGTGAAGCCCGCGCTGCCCTATCTCGACGTGATCCGCCGCGTCAAGGACGAGTTCCGCATGCCGGTCGCGGCGTACAACGTCAGCGGCGAGTATGCGATGGTGAAAGCGGCCGCCGCCGCCGGACACCTCGACGAGCGCGCCGCCGCCCTCGAGGCGCTCACGGCGATCCGCCGCGCGGGCGCCGACGTGATCATCACCTACCACGCCAAGGACGCCGCCGCATGGCTGCAGGAGAGCTGAAGGCCACACCCAAGACCCGCTCGCGCAAGGACGGCGCGGCGGTGCCGCTGACCGACCAGGACCGGCGGCTGCTGAACCTGATGCAGGGCTCGTTCCCGCTCGTGCCGCGGCCGTACGCCGCGGTCGCCGAGCAGGCGGGCATGACCGAGGAGCAGGCGCGCGCCGACGTCGCGCGGTTGCTGAAGGACCGCATCATCCGCCAGGTCACGCCGATCTACGACACGCGCGCGCTCGGCTACGGCTCGATGCTCGTCGCCGCGAAGGTCGACCCCGAGCACCCCTGGCGCGCGGCGAAGATCGTCAACGAGCACCCCGGCGTGAGCCACAACTACCTGCGCACGCACGAGTTCAACATGTGGTTCACGATCGCGGTCGAGGAGGACTCGCAGCTCGGCCTGCAGGGCACCCTCGACGTGCTGCAGGAGCTGACCGGCGCCGAGTCGATCCGCCAGCTGCCCACGCTCAAGCTCTTCAAGATCCGCATGGACCTCGAGATGGAGGGCGGCACCGCCGATCTCGCGACGGCCGGCGTCGCAGAGGAGCCGGTCGAGATCGAGCGCCAGCCGTATGACGACTTCGACGTCGCGGTGATCCGGGCCACGCAGGGCGACCTGCCCGTCGTGCCGGAGCCCTTCGCACCCGCGGCGCAGCAGCTCGGCGTCACGCAGGAGCGGCTGCTCGAGCACATGGAGGGCATGCGCGATCGCGGCCTGCTGCGCCGCGTCGCGGCGATCCTCTTCCACCGCCGCGCGGGCTTCTCCGCCAACGGCATGGGCGTCTGGAAGGTCGCGCCCGAGCACGTCGCGGCCGTCGGCCCGCGCATGGCCGCCTTCCGCGGCATCAGCCACTGCTACGAGCGGCCGACCTACGAGGACTGGCCCTACTCGATCTTCACGATGGCGCACGGGCGCTCGAAGGAGGAGTGCGACGCGATCCTCGACGCGATCGCCGAGCAGATGCCCGAGGTCCAGGGGCGGGCGACGCTCTACAGCTCCACCGAGTTCAAGAAGGTCCGGCTGCTCTACTTCACCGACGACTTCAAGCGCTGGGAGCGCGAGCACGCCGGTGCGTGAGCAGATGCCGGCGCCGGGCATCTGATGAGCACCTCGCTCACCGACACCCGCTCGGCCGAGCTGTACCGCCGGGCGCTCAGCTACCTGCCGGGCGGCGTGAACTCGCCGGTGCGTGCGATGCGCGCGATCGGCCGCGACCCGATCTTCGTGGAGCGCGGCCAGGGCGCCGAGCTGATCGACGTCGACGGCAACCGCTACGTCGACTACGTCTGCTCGTGGGGGCCGCTGATCCACGGCCACGCGCATCCGGACGTCGTCGCGGCGGTCGTCGGCGCGGCGGCCGCGGGGACGACGTTCGGTGCGCCGACGGCGGGCGAGGTCGACCTCGCCGAGGAGGTCACCCGGCGCGTCCCGGGCGTCGAGATGCTGCGCATGACGTCCTCCGGCACGGAGGCGAGCATGAGCGCGATCCGCCTCGCGCGCGCGGCGACCGGCCGCGAGAAGGTGCTCAAGTTCGCCGGCGCCTACCACGGCCACGTCGACGGCCTGCTCGCGCAGGGCGGCAGCGGCCTCGCGACGCAGGGCATCCCGTCGAGCCCGGGGGTCCTGGCCTCGGCGACGCGGGCGACGATCGTCGTGCCGTGGAACGACGGCGAGGCGCTCGTAGCGGCCTGCCGCGAGCACGAGCTCGCCGCGATCCTCGCCGAGCCCTATCCCGCGAACATGGGCCTCGTCCCGCCGGTCGAGGGCTTCCTGGAGCTGCTGCGCGCGCAGGCGAGCGAGAACGGCGCGCTGCTCGTCTTCGACGAGGTGATCACCGGGTTCCGCATCGCGAGCGGCGGGGCGCAGGAGCTGACGGGCGTCACGCCCGACCTCACGATCATGGGCAAGGTCATGGGCGGCGGCCTGCCCGCGGCCGCCTACGGCGGCCGCGCCGAGCTGATGCAGCGCGTCGCGCCGGCCG
>DASTWP010000247.1:0-7987 GCA_035765835.1 Solirubrobacteraceae bacterium | reverse complement strand
CGCTGCTGCCCGGCACGCTCGCCCACGCGCGCGCCGGCTTCGCGGCGCTCGCGCAGGCGCTGCCGCCCGCGCGCCGCTTCGCGCGCGGCTTCAGCGCCGCGCTCGGCCAGCTGCCGGCGACGTACTCGCCTGCCGAGGCGTGGTTCTCCGCCGCGACCGCGCTGCTCGCGCCGCGCGAGCTCGGCGGCTTCGCGCGCGACCTGCGCGCCTCCGCCGGCAACCTCCAGAGGCTCATCGCCGGCCAGACGCAGTTCCTCGGCCACGCCGACGCGATCGCGCAGTGCGGCTCGAAGGTCGTGCTGCCGGCGGCGAACCAGGTCGTGCCCGACGGCCCGCTGACGACCGGCAGGCCCAACTCCCAGGAGCTGTGGTCGTCGTTCGTGGGACTCGCCGGCGCCGGCCAGAACTTCGACGGCAA
The DNA here is from genome assembly GCA_035765835.1 of Solirubrobacteraceae bacterium. GTDB lineage: Bacteria > Actinomycetota > Thermoleophilia > Solirubrobacterales > Solirubrobacteraceae > JAOPZW01. Next base: position 7,569 of record DASTWP010000247.1, on the reverse strand, counting down.
CGGCTACTACGCGCACCTCTTCTCGCCGAGCGGCACGACGATCGTCACGAGCGGCCCGAGCCAGGCCAACGGCTCGCGCAACATCGGCCGCGCTCCCGTGCCGCCGACGGCCACGCGCCCGCGCTACCTCGGCCAGGCCGGCCGCCCGCCCTACCGGCCGGACGTGGCCTGCGCCTCGCAGCCGCTGCCCGACCTCTCCGCAGCCACCGCGACAGGGCCGCCGGACGCGGTCACCGGAGGCTGAGGGCAATGGCCGTCATCGGCGTCCGCGACCAGATCCGCAAGCAGGCGCGCAACTTCGCGTGGCTGATCGCGATCGTGATCGCCGGCGTGGTCGTCGGCGGCTACATCGTCGGGCACCAGCGGATCGCGTTCCCGTCCTGGGTGCCGGTCGTCGGCAGGGACACCTACACGCTGAAGGCCGAGTTCCAGACCGCGCAGGCCGTCGCGCCGGGGCAGGGGCAGACGGTGACCGTCGCCGGCGTCCAGGTGGGGCAGATCGACCGCGTCGACCTCGTCGGCGGCCGCGCGCTCGTGACGATGTCGATCGAGCGCTCGAGCGGCGTGCGCGTGCACCGCGACGCGCGGCTGCTGCTGCGCCCGAAGACGGGCCTGAAGGACATGACCGTGACGATGGACCCGGGCTCGCCGTCCTCGCCGGTGCTGCCCGACGGCGCGACGCTGCCGATCTCGCAGACGCAGCCGGACATCAACCTCGACGAGTTCCTCGCCGGCCTGGACGCCGACTCGCGCGACTACCTGCGGCTGCTCGTCAACGGCGCCGGCACGGGCATCGGCGGCAACGGCAGGCAGCTCGCCGCGGTCTTCAAGCGCTTCGACCCGACGGCGCGCAACCTGCGCCGCATCACCGCCCTGCTGGTCAGCCGGCACGCGCACATCAGCCGCGCGATCCACGACTTCTCGCTGCTCGCCGGCGCGCTCGGCGAGCGCGACCGCCAGCTCGCCGGCTTCGTGCAGTCCTCGAACGCCGTGCTCTCGACGTTCGCGCAGGAGGACGGCAGCCTGCGCGAGTCGCTCGCGCTGCTGCCGGACGCGCTGCGGCGCACCGGCGCAGGCCTGGCGAAGGTGACGCCGTTCGCGCGCACCGCGGGCGCTGCGCTCGCGCGCCTGCAGCCGGCAGCCGATTCGCTCGCCGCCGGCCTCGCCGCCAGCCGCCCGTTCCTGCGCTCGACGACGCCGGTCATCCAGAACGAGCTGCGGCCGTTCGCGCGCGTGGCGACGCCGACGTTCGCCACGCTGCGGCCCGCCGCCGCCGGCCTCGTCCCGACGACGCGCGACCTGACGACGACGTTCTCCGTCTTCGAGCGGTTCCTCAACGAGCTGGCGTTCGCGCCGGCCGGCAAGCCCGGCTACCTCTACTACCTGGCCTGGGCGGGCCACAACTTCGACTCGATCTTCTCCTTCGGCGACGCCAACGGCCCGATGGGCCGCGGCCAGGTGCTCGTCAACTGCGACGCGCAGGCGGTGCTCGAGAGCGCGGCGAAGGTCAACAAGACGATCGGGCTGCTGGTCGCGCTGCTGAACCCGCCCGACGCGTCGCGCTGCGCGAGGACGGCCGGCTGATGCAGAAGCTCGTCCCCAGCTTCCGCCAGCTCGCCGTGATGGTGCTGTTCGCGCTCAGCTGCTTCGGGCTGCTGCTGTACCTGTGGCTGTCGTTCGGCGGCCCGGCGCCGCTGAAGCCGAAGGGCTACCGCTTCACGGTGCTCTTCCCGCAGGCGGCGCAGCTCTCCTCGCAGGCCGACGTGCGCATCTCCGGCGTGCCGGTCGGCCGCGTGATCAGCGTCGGCCTCGGCCCGCACAACACCTCGAAGGCGGTGCTCGAGCTCCAGACCCGCTACGCGCCGCTGCACGCGGACGCGCGCGCGGCGCTGCGCCAGAAGACCCTGCTCGGCGAGACCTACGTCGAGCTCACACCGGGCACGCGGGCGGCGCCGGCGATCCGCGAGGGCGGGCAGCTGCCGGCGGGCCGCGTGACGCCGATGGTGGCCCTCGACGAGATCTTCCGCTCCTTCGACGCGCCGACGCGCAAGGCGTTGCGCACGTGGATGCAGGCGATGGCCGCGGGCTTCACCGGCCGCGGGCAGGACATCAGCGACGCGTTCGGGAACCTCGTGCCGTTCACCGAGGACACCGGCGCCCTGGCGAGCATCCTGCACGTGCAGTCCGCCGACGTGCGGCGCCTCGTGCGCGGCACCGGGACGGTCTTCGGCGCGCTCTCGCAGCGCGGCGACCAGCTGCGCGCGCTGATCCGCGGCGCCGACGCGACGTTCTCGGCGACGAACGCGAGCGGCGCCGCGCTCGCGGACGCCTTCCGCGTGCTGCCGCGCTTCGAGCGCACCTCGCGCGCGGCGTTGACGCAGCTGGACGCGCTCGCCGGCCAGGCCTCGCCCGTGCTCGACCGCCTGCGGCCGGCGATCTCGCAGCTCGGGCCGACGTTCGCGGAACTGCACGTGGTCGCACCGGGCCTCGAGAGCACGCTCTCGGGCCTCGACGCGCTCTCACGCACCTCGCGTGCCGGCTTCCCGGCGCTCGTGCGCGCGGTCGGCACCCTGCGCACGCTGCTGGGCAGCCTCAGCCCGTCGCTGCGCCAGCTGAACCCGCTGCTGCGCTACTTCGGCCCCTACGACCGCGAAGCGGAGGCCTTCTTCTCGAACTTCGCCGCGGCGGCGCAGGGCTCGAACAAGGACACGAAGGGCAACGACGTGCACTTCGTGCGCGTCGAGACGCCCGTCGTGCCGCTCTCGCTGGCCGCGTTCCCGGCACGCCCGGGCTCGGGCCGCGCGAACGCCTACCCGAAGGCGGGCGCGCTCGGGCAGATCGGCGCGCTGCAGGTCTTCGACAGCTCCAACTGCGCCGCCGGCGACCCGGCGATCGCGGGCGACGCGAGCGCGCCGACCTCGCCGGCGATCGAGACGCTGCTCGAGCAGCTCGGCGTCGCGCACCGCGCCGGCGGCGCCATCGCCGCGCCGCCTTGCACCGCGCAGGGCCCGTCGGCGAGCGGCACGCAGTTCCCGCACGTCACCGCCGACGACCGCTGAGCCGGGCGCGAACGGGGTAGCAACGGCGCGATGGCGGGCCTCGCCGGCACTCGCGACACCACCGTGGCCCTGCTCGAGGCCGACCCCGACCTCGGCGAGGACCTCGCCGACGACCAGCGCGCCCTCGCCGGTCAGGCGGCGCTCGCGCACTTGGTCCGCTTCGGCCGCGGCGCCGACCCGGCGCCCCGGGACGGCTTCGACCCGCGCGGGCACCTCGGCCTGCTGATCCTCGACGGGCTGATCGCCCGCCGCGTGACGATCGGCGATCGCACGTGCGCGGAGCTGCTCGGCGAGGGCGACATCCTGCGCCCGTGGTTGCGCTCCGGCCCGGCCGACTCCGCCCTCGTGGAGGTCGGCTGGCGCGTCGTGCAGCCGATCGCCCTTGCGGTCCTCGACGCCGCCTTCGCGCGCCGCATCGCGCGCTGGCCGGAGATCGGCGCGCGCCTGGGCGACCGCATGGTGCTGCGCGCGCGCTGGCTCGCCTTCCACCTCGCGGTCTGCCACCTCGTACGCGTGGAGGAGCGCGTGCATCTCGTCTTCTGGCACCTCGCCGACCGCTGGGGCCGCGTCACGCCCGAGGGGATCGTGATCCCGGTGCCGCTCACGCACACGCTGCTCGCGAACGTGATCGGCGCCCGCCGGCCGTCGACGACGACGGCGATCGGCCGCCTCGGCGAGCGCGGCCTGCTCGAGCGCCGGCCGGACGGCTCGTGGCTGCTGCACGGCGACCCTCCGGAGACCTTCGACGACCTGCACGGCCAGCTGACCGGCCGCGGCGAGGAGGATCAGGTGCTCGAGGACGACGGCGAGGCCTGAGCGGGCGCCGCGAGCGCCAGCGCGATCGCGTCGCGCACGCACGCCGCGCGCACGCGCTCGGGGTCGATGCCGAACGCGCCGGGCACGCCGGGCGCGGCCTCGCGCACGCCGACGCCCAGGCGCGCGAGGTGCATCGTGCCGAGCGCCTGCGTCCACATGTGGTTGGCGGTGAAGTCCGGGTCCTCGACCGCGAACGCGCCCGTCGCGGTGCCCTCGGCGAGCACGCGCGAGAGCGGCGCCAGGCAGCGCGCCATCGCCTGGCCGAGGCGCACCCACACAGCCTCCGAGACGCGCTCGCGCAGCTCGGCCGCGGGGCGGCGCATCAGCGACAGCGCGCAGTCGAGGAACGCGGGGTAGCGCAGGCAGAAGCCGGTGTAGGCCTCGCACATCGCCGTCAGGCGCGCGTACGGATCGGCGATCTTCTCCACGCCCTCGTTCTCGCCGGCGAGCTCGTCGAGGTAGCGGGTCACGGCCAGCACGAACAGCTCCTCCTTGGAGCCGAAGTGCCGGTAGATCACGGCCTTGTTGATGCCGACGGCGCGCGCGATCCGCTCGATCGGCGCGTCCTGCATGCCCTGCTCGTCGAACAGCGCCCGCGTCGCGTCCACGATGTCGCGCTCGCGCTCGCGACGACGCGCATGACGTGGCTCCGTGGCGGGCATCACAGAGAACTGTACCCGTTTGTGTAACCATCGTTTACAGTTCGGTGGCCGTCCCGACGAAAGGACCAGGAGACATGGAAGCCGGCACCGCATCGATGGAGGACATCGACCTCGCGCCCCAGGGCGAGCCCACGCCGTTCACGATGGAGCTCTCGCAGGACCAGAAGGACATCCGCGACTGGGTCCACGGGTTCGCCGAGAACGTCGTCCGCCCCGCCGCCGCCGAGTGGGACGAGCGTGAGGAGACCCCCTGGCCGATCATCCAGGAGGCCGCGAAGATCGGCCTCTACGGGTTCGAGGGCATCGCGCAGTTCTTCGCCGACCCGACGGGCCTCGGGCTGCCGATCGTCAACGAAGAGCTCTTCTGGGGCGACGCCGGCATCGGGATGTCGATCATGGGCACGAGCCTCGCCGTCGCCGGCATCTTCTCCTCCGGGACGCCGGAGCAGATGGGCGAGTGGATCCCGCAGTGCTTCGGCACGCCGGAGGACCCGAAGGTCGGCGCGTTCTGCGTCTCCGAGCCCGACGCCGGCTCGGACGTCTCCTCGCTGCGCACGCGCGCGAAGTACGACGAGGCCAAGGACGAGTGGGTCCTCAACGGCCAGAAGGCGTGGGCGACCAACGGCGGCATCGCCAACGTGCACGTCGTCGTGGCCTCGGTCGAGCCCGAGCTGAAGGCGCGCGGCCAGGCCGCGTTCGTGATCCCGCCCGGCACGAAGGGCCTGGAGATGGGCACGAAGGTCAAGAAGCACGGCCTGCGCGCCTCGCACACCGCGGACGTCTTCCTCGACGACTGCCGCATCCCGGGCTCGTGCCTGCTCGGCGGCAAGGAGAAGCTCGACGAGCGCATCGCGCGGGCCAAGGAGGGCACGAGCGCGCGCACGCAGGCCGCGATGGCGACGTTCGAGGCCAGCCGCCCGACGGTCGGCGCGCAGGCGATCGGCATCGCGCGCGCCGCCTACGAGTACGCGCTCGAGTACTCCAAGGAGCGCAAGCAGTTCGGCAAGGCCATCATCGAGAACCAGGCGATCGCGTTCGCGCTGGCCGACATGAAGATGGAGATCGACGCCGCGCGGCTCCTCGTCTGGCGCGCCTCGTGGATGGGCCGCAACGGCCACAAGTTCGAGAACGCCGAGGGCTCGATGAGCAAGCTCAAGGCCGGCGAGGTCGCGGTCTGGGCGACCGAGCGCGCGATCCAGATCCTCGGCGGCAACGGCTACACGCGCGAGTACCCGGTCGAGCGCTGGCACCGCGACGCCAAGATCTACACGATCTTCGAGGGCACCTCGGAGATCCAGCGCCTGGTGATCGCGCGCGCGATCAGCGGCATGACGCTGCGCTAGCCGGACGCGAAAAAGCGCGCAAATTGCAGGATGGATACGGCCGCGGCGCTCGCAAGGCGCCGCGGCCGTCACATACGGTCACCGGATGCTCCCCCCGGCCTTCGGCCTGATCGTGCGCCGCTCGCCGCTGCGCCACGTGATCCGCATCGACGGCGAGATCGACGTCGCGACCGCGCCGGCCCTGCGGCGGGCGCTCGCCGCGGCGGGAGTCGAGGGGACGGACGTCACCGTCGACCTCACGCACACCACGTTCCTGGACTCCTGCGGGCTGAACGTGCTGCTCGATGCAGCGGGCGCGGCAGAGCGCAGCGGCCACCGCCTCGACGTGCTGTGCGCGGAAGCCGGTGCGGCGCGGCGCCTGTTCGCGATCACGCACACCGAGCACCTGCTCGCGGCCTGAGGCGCGCCGCGCTACAGGCCCGGTGGGTGGCGCACGACGAAGCCGCTCACGCTGCGGTACGCCGGCTGCCAGCGGGAGCCGCTCTGCTGGAGGCCGACCGTGTCGAAGCGCAGCCCCGCGACGGTCATGAACGCGTGGCCGGCGTTCGCGTAGATCGTCACCCAGCGCCCGGGCCCCGGGCGGCCGAAGTGCTCGAGGGAGCTCGAGTCCTCGGGCGAGCGGATGAAGCCCGCGTTCGCGAGCGCGAAGGAGACCGACCCCGAGCAGTCGTAGGCGCTGTCGATCCAGATGCCCTCGCCGCCGCCCCGGCCGTGCCCGCCGCCGTAGACGTAGGGCTTGCGCGCGACCTGGTTGGCGGCGTTGATGATGTCCGCGACCCTCGGGGGCGCGGACGGCGGGATCGTCGCCAGGCCGCCGCTGGTCAGCGTCGCGCTGTCGATCAGGCGGTTCAGGCCCGCGCCCTTCGGCGCGCCGTAGGCCTGCTGGAGCTCGCGGGCGATCTGCGCGTCGGTCGGCGCGCCGCTCGCCGGGCCGTTGTCGGGCACCTGCGCGGGCGCGGCCGCCGGGCTCGCGTGCGCGACGACGCTCCGCGGCTTCGTCGCCGCGGGCCGCTCGAGGCTCGGTGGCGGCAGGTACGGCGTCTGGCTGTCCCACGCGTGCAGCGCGTGCACGCCACCGCCGCCACCGCACCCGGTCACGGCGGCGAGCGCGAGCAACAGCGATGGCAGCGCGCGGCGCATCGATCCGCCTGGAGTATGCAACGACGGAGTGCGGCTGGGGCGCAGCCGCACTCCGGTCCTTCCCAGTCCCGCCGACGCACGCAGCGGCGGGTCCGGCGCCGTAGAAGTTCCCGGCCGCGCGTTTTCGTAGTCTCAGGTCGGACATGAGCGAGCAAGGTTTCAGCAAGCGAGAGCGGCGCGAGGCGGCGCGCCAGGCGCGCGTAGAGGCCGAGCAGGCCGCAAGCGCGCGCACGCAGCGCAACCGCCGCCTCGGGATGCTGGGGATCGCGCTGGGCATCGCGGCGGTCGTCGTGATCGTCGCCGTGGTCGTGTCCTCCGGTGGCTCCTCGTCGAAGGACAAGGCGCCGGTGCGCAAACAGGGCGAGGTCGTCCCCGGCCAGCGCTTCTCCGCGGCCCTGCTCGCCGGCATCCCGCAGAACGGCATCCAGCTCGGCAAGCCGGGCGCGCCACTCACGCTCGTCCAGTTCGAGGATCTGCAGTGCCCGTTCTGCCGCGCCTACACCGTCGACGAGTTCCCCGCGATCGTGCGCAACTACGTGCGCACGGGCA
>DASTWP010000246.1:0-5222 GCA_035765835.1 Solirubrobacteraceae bacterium | reverse complement strand
GCGGCGGCCGCTGGTGGTGCTGACGTCGAACCGCACGCGCGAGCTGCACGACGCGCTCAAGCGCCGCTGCCTGTACCACTGGATCGAGTACCCCGACCGTGCGCGCGAGCTCGCGATCGTGCGCGTGCGCGCGCCCGGGGTCGACGAGGCGATCGCGGCGCGCGTGTGCGACGCGGTCGCGCGGCTGCGCGGCGCGGAGCTCTACAAGCTGCCCGGCGTCGGGGAGACGATCGCGTGGGCGCAGGCGCTCGCCGTGCTCGGGGCCGACGCAAGCCTCGAGGGCACGCTCGGCGTGGCGCTGAAGGTGCGCGAGGACCTCGAGCGCGTGCGCGAGGCCGGGGTGCTCGAGGGTGTCTGAGCATGCCGCGCCGTCGCCTGCGCCCGTGCCCGCGCTGGCCGAGGCCGCGGACGCGATCGCCGAGCGGCTCGGCATGCTCGCGGCGGCGCTGCGCGAGGTCGGCGTGCGCGTCGGCATCGGCGAGCTCGTGACGGCGCACCGCGCGCTCGCGGCGATCGACGCCGCCGCGCGGCGCGAGAGCTACCTCGGCCTGCGCGCCGTGCTGTGCTCGAGCCGCGAGGACGCGCGCGCGTTCGACCTCGCCTTCGCGGCGGTCTTCGGCGAGCCGGGCGAGAGCCCCCCGCGCGACCAGCCCGTGCTGCCGCCCGGCGCCGAGCTCGCGCTCCCGCGCGCGGCCGTCCCGGGCGGGCGCGCCCCGCGCCCGGGCGAGGAGCCGGTCGTGCGCCCGGCGGCCTACAGCGACGTCGAGCTGCTGCGCCACAAGGACTTCGCGCAGTACACGGACGCCGAGCGCGCGCTCGCGCGCGCCGTCCTGCGGCGCCTGGCGCGCCGCGGCCCGCGGCGGCGCAGCCGTCGTACGCGCGCGACGCGCCGGCGCGGCGTGCGGCCGGACCTCCAGCGCACGCTGCGCGCCGCGCTGCGCCACGGCGGCGAGCCGCTCGAGCGGCGCTGGCGCGAGCACGGCACGCGCGCGCGGCCGCTCGTGCTGCTCTGCGACGTCTCCGGATCGATGGAGCCGTACTCGCGGATGCTGCTGCAGTACCTGCACGCCGCGGTCGCGGCGCGCAAGCGCGTGGAGGCGTTCGCGTTCGGCACGCGCCTGACGCGCCTGACGCGCGAGCTCCGCGAGCGCGACCCCGATCGCGCGCTCGCGCGCGCCTCCGCCGCCGTCGAGGACTTCGCCGGCGGCACGCGCATCGGCGCGGCCGTGGCGGAGCTGAACCGCGAGCACGGGCGGCGTGTCGGCCGCGGCGCGATCGTCGTCATCCTCTCCGACGGCTGGGATCGCGGCGAGCCCGAGCTGCTCGCGCGCGAGATGGCGTGGCTGCGGCGCTCGGCGTACCGCGTGATCTGGCTGAACCCGCTCAAGGCGGGCGCCGGCTACGAGCCGCTCGCGCGCGGCATGGCCGCCGCGCTGCCGCACACCGACCGGTTCCTCGCGGGGCACTCTCTAGCCTCTCTGGAGGAGCTTGCCGAGCTGCTGGAGGATGGGATCTGACCGATGCGCGAAGTGCTTGAGGAGATCGAGGCCTGGAGCGACCGCGGAGAGAGCGTGGCGGTCGCGACCGTCGTTGCCGTGCGTCGGTCCGCGCCGCGGCCGCCGGGCGCGAAGATGGTCGTCGCGGGCTCCGGCGAGATCGCGGGAATGGTCTCCGGCGGCTGCGTCGAGGGCGCGGTCGTGGAGGTCTGCGAGGAGGTGCTCGCGGGCGGACCGCCGCGGCTGCTGCACTTCGGGATCGCCGACGAGGAGGCCTGGGACGTCGGGCTGCCGTGCGGCGGCGAGATCGACGTGTGGGTGCAGCGCTTCGAGCAGCGGCGCTTCGCCGAGCTGGCGCGGGCCGGCGGGCGCGGCGCGCTCGTGACCGCGCTCGACGGCCCCAGCGCCGGCGCGGCGGTGCTCGTCGACGCCGACGGCGCGGTGTCGGGTTCGCTCGGCGCGGAGGAGCTCGATCGCGCGGCGGTCGAGATCGCCGACGAGCTGATGTGGGCCGAGCGCTCGGAGCGGCGGACCGCCGGCGAGGTGACGCTGTTCGCCGACGCGGTCTTCCCGCCGCCGCGGATCGTGATCTTCGGCGCGGTCGACATCGCGGCGCAGCTCTGCCGGCTGGCGCGCGTCGCCGGCTGGCGCCCGTACGTGATCGACCCGCGCGCGCGCTTCGCCACGCCCGAGCGCTTCCCCGAGGCCGAGGAGGTGCTCGCGCTCTGGCCGGAGGAGGCGCTCGCGCGCCTCGGCGGAATCGACCGCGCGACGTTCGTGGCGGTGCTCACGCACGACCCGAAGCTCGACGACGCCGCACTCTCGCTCGCACTGCGCTCCGAGGCGGCGTACATCGGCGCGATGGGCAGCAGGCGCGCGCAGGAGCAGCGGCGTGAGCGGCTGCGCGCGGTCGGCATCGGCGACGAGGAGCTCGAGCGGCTGTCGGCGCCGATCGGGCTCGACCTCGGCGCGCTGACGCCTGAGGAGACGGCGCTCTCGATCATGGCCGAGCTCGTGGCGACCCGCAACGGCCGCGAGGGAGGTCGTCTCGCGCACTCGCGCGGGCGCATCCACGAGGTCGGCGCTTGACGGTTGCGGGCGTCGTGCTCGCTGCGGGCGCGGGTCGGCGCTTCGGCTCGCTCAAGCAGGTGGCCGAGCTCGACGGGGCGCCCCTGCTGCAGCACGCCGTGGACGCGATGCTCGCGGTGCCGGCACTCGATCCGGTGCTCGTCGTGCTCGGGGCGCAGGCCGAGCGCGTGCGCGCGGCGGTGCGGCTCGAGCGCGCGCGCGTCGCGGTCTGCGAGGGCTGGGAGGAGGGCCTGGCGGCGTCGCTGCGCTGCGGCGCACAGGCCGCCGGCGACGCCGACTGGATCGTCGTGACGCTCGGCGATCAGCCGTTCATCACGCCGCAGGTCATCGCGATGGTGCTCGACGAGGCCGTCGCGGGACCGGGCACGCTCGCCGTCCGCGCGACCTACTCCGGCGAGCCCGGGCACCCGGTCGCGCTGGGCCGCGCGCTGCTGCCGGCGGTGATGGAGCTGCGCGGGGATGCGGGGGCGCGCGACCTGTTGACCGGTCCGGGCGTGAAGATGGTGGAGGCCGGGCATCTGTGCCGCCCGGACGACGTCGACGTCCCCGATCAGCTGGAGGCCCTCCGCCCATGAAGCTCGAGCAGTCGTTTTCGGTCCAGGCTCCGCTGCCGGAGGTGTGGAGCGCGCTGATCGACGTCGAGCGCGTCGCGCCCTGCCTGCCGGGGGCGGAGATCACCGAGCGCGGGGAGGACGGCGAGTACCAGGGCACGTTCTCGGTCAAGCTCGGGCCGGCGAGCGCCTCGTATGCCGGGACGCTGAAGCTCGAGTCCGCCGACGAGCAGTCGCGCGTCGCGACGATGAGCGCGAAGGGCAAGGACAAGCGCGGCCAGGGCGGCGCGAGCGCGACGATCGTCAGCACGCTGCACGAGGACGGCGAGGCGACGCGCGTCGACGTCTCGACGGACTTCACGATCACGGGCCGGCTGGCGAGCTTCGGCCGCGGCGGGATGATCGAGGACATCTCCAAGCGCCTGCTGCAGGACTTCGCCGAGTGCCTGCAGGCGACGCTGGCGGGCACGCCGGCCGAGGTGGCCGGCAGCGAGCCCGCGGCGCCCGAGCCCGCGGAGCCCGAGCACGTGGCCGGGCCTCCCGAGGAGGCGCTCGCCGACGCCGCGACGGCATCCGCCGGCGCGGCCGTCTCCGAGGCCGCGGTCGCCGCGACGCCGCCGCCGGCGGCCGACTCGCCCTCCGACGAGCCGGTCGCGCCGGCCGAGCCGGAACCCACCGAGCCGCGTACGGGCTCGGTGGCGCCGCCGTCGTCGCCGCGCGTCGAGGCCGCGATGCCGCCGCCTCCGCCGCGGGCGGCGAAGCCCGTCAGCGGCTTCTCGCTGTTCCTCGCGGTCGTGCGCGGCTGGTTCCGCCGCCTCTTCCGCCGCAAGGGCTGAGCCCGTATGCAGACCGCACGCGACTGGGACGGTCGCAGCTACGACCGCGTCTCGGGCCCCATGGAGCGGATGGGGCTCGCGGTGCTCGCGCGCCTGGACCTGCGCGGCGACGAGATCGTCGTCGACGCCGGCTGCGGCAGCGGCCGCATCACGCAGGCGCTGATCGAGCGGCTGCCGCGCGGGCGGGCGATCGGCATCGACGGCTCGCCGTCGATGATCGCCGCCGCGCGCGACCGGCTCGGCCCGGGGGCCGACCTCCGCGTCCAGGACCTGCTCGCGCTGGACCTCGGCGGCGAGCGCGCCGACGCGATCTTCTCGACCGCCACGTTCCACTGGATCGCCGACCACGATGCGCTCTTCGCGCGCCTGCGCGGCGCGCTGCGCGACGGCGGCGCGCTCGTCGCGCAGTGCGGCGGCGCCGGCAACATCGCGAACGTCCACGCCGCCGCCGGGGAGGCGATCGCGATCGAGCCGTTCGCGCAGCACTTCGCCGGCTGGCGCGGCCCGTGGAACTTCGCCACTCCCGAGGACACCGAGCGGCGCTTGCGCGCGGCCGGCTTCAGCGCGGCACGCGCGTGGCTCGAGCCGTGGCCCGTCACGCCCGAAGAGCCCCGCGAGTACCTGCGCACGGTCAACCTCGGAGCGCACCTGGAGCGCCTGCCGGAGGACCTGCGCGCGTCGTTCGTGGCGGCCGTCCTGGAGCGCCTCGGCGAGCCCGTCACGATCGAGTACGTGCGGCTCAACATCGACGCGATCGCGTAGCTCGTAGAGTGGTCTTAGGAGGCCGCGCGACCGTCTCGGGCGGCCGCTCCGCCTGCCCGCATTGCCGCTAAGACCACTCCTCAGCCACCTCTCACGCAGCCCCGACGGGGTGGCGCTGGCGCGTGACGGCGGTCGCGCGTTCGTCTCGCAGTCGCTGCGCCCGTACCTGATCGCCGCGCTGCTCGACGGCGTCGAGGGCGAGCTCACCGGCCGGCCCGCGCTCGTGGTCGCCGGCGACGACCGCCAGGCGCGCGACCTGGCCGCCGACATCAAGCAGTGGCTGGCGCCGCGCAAGGTCGCGTTCTACCCGAGCCGGGGCGTGGCCTACGAGTCGCACCTCGCGCCTCCCCCGCACCTCGTCGGCCTGCGCGTCGCCGCGCTCGACGCGCTCCTGAACGCCGCGAGCGCCGACGAGCCGCCGGTGGTCGTCGTCTCCGCAGTCGCGCTCAGCGAGAAGGTCCCCGACCCCGAGCTGCGGCCGCACTCGT
>DASTWP010000245.1:0-14331 GCA_035765835.1 Solirubrobacteraceae bacterium | reverse complement strand
GATGGCGGCGATGATGCTGCCCGGCGCGCTGCCGGCGATCGTCCGCCGGACCCGCGACGGCGGTCCCCTCGTCGCGGCGCCGCTGTTCGCCGGGGCCTACGCCGGCGTCTGGGCGCTTGCGGGGCTCGCGGTCTCCCTGCTGTACCGCTCGCCCGGGACGCCCGTCGCGGCGGCGCTGGTCGCCGCCGGCGTCGCCTACCAGCTCACGCCGCCGGCGCGGGCCTGCCGCCAGCGCTGCCGGCGCGAGCGCCGGTCGGGCCTGCGCTTCGGCGCCTGGTGCGTCGGCTCGAGCCTCGGCCTGATGGCCGTCCTGGTCGCGATCGACCCCATGTCCATGCCCTTGATGTGCGGCGTAGCCGCCATCGCGTTCGTCCAGAAGGAGCTGCCCCGATGACCACCACGCACACCACCGGCACGCGCGAGCAGTGGCTCGCCGCTCGCCTCGACCTGCTCGCGGCCGAGAAGGAGCACACCCGCCGCGGCGACGAGCTCGCCGAACGGCGCAGGGCGCTGCCGTGGGTCCGCGTCGAGAAGGACTACCGCTTCGAGACGGCGGACGGCCCGGCGTCGCTGGCCGACCTCTTCGGCGGGCGCTCGCAGCTGCTGGTCTACCACTTCATGTTCGGGCCGGACTTCAGCGCCGGCTGCCCGTCGTGCTCGGCGATCGCGGACGGCTTCGACGGGATCGCCGTCCACCTCGAGAACCACGACGTCGCACTGGTCGCCGTCTCGCGCGCGCCGATCGCGGCGCTCGAGGCCTACAGGCGGCGAATGGGCTGGAGGTTCAGGTGGGCGTCCTCGCAGGACAGCGACTTCAACTACGACTTCAACACCTCGATCACCGAGGAGCAGCAGCGCTCGGGGAGCGTCGACTACAACTACCGCCAACAGGACACGACGTGGCTGCGGGACGTCGATCCCGGCAGCTTCGTCGCCCAGCACGCGGCGACGGCCGGCACCGACGCCGCGACCTTCACGCGCGAGCGGCCGGGCATGAGCGCCTTCGCCCGCGACGAGGACGCCGTCTACCACACGTACTCGGCCTACGCCCGCGGCCTCGACGGCCTCTGGGGCATGTACCAGTGGCTCGACCGCGCGCCCCTCGGCCGCAACGAGGACGGGCCCTGGTTCCGCAGGCGCGACGAGTACTAGCGACGCGTGCGGGAGCCGGTGTGATGAGTCGTGGGCGACAGTCGCCGGCTTCTCATCACACCGCCACGGCCACCGCGCCGTCCGGGGCCAGGACGTCCAGCCAGACGCCGATCAGATGGCCCATCGTCTCGAGCGCGCTGAGTCCCACGATCTGCTCGTGCCACGGCTCGAGCGGCAGCGCGTCGAGCGCCTCGCGGAGCTCGCGGCCGTGGCGGACGTCGACCTCCGAGTGCAGCAGCAGCTGCCGGAACCCGGCGCGTGGCAGTCCCGTCGCCGCGATCAGCTCCTCCACCGAGCTCGCCGCGGGCGGGAACATCTCGAGCCAGAGGAAGCCGAGGACGGCGACCGGGTGGGCGTGGCGGATCCGGAACGCCTGCGCGCCGATCAGCGCGGCGATGCCCTCCGGGACCGGTCCGCTGCGCAGCGCCGCGGTGTCGACGCCGAGCGCCTCGAGGTCCTCGAGCAGCTCGCCGCCCGGCTCGTCGCCGTGCATCTCCTCCGGGATGTGGTGCTCGAGGTAGCCGACGAGGCCCGCCGCGACCGGGTCCCCGGGCGCGAGCACGCGCGCGCGCTCGAGCGCCGCCTCCATCAGCGGGACCATCATCAGCGCGACGTAGGCCCCGACCGCCAGGTACGGCGGGCAGCGCTCGCGCGCGTCCGGGTGCTCGATCAGCAGCCGCCCGGGGGTGCCGTAAGCCGGGGTGAGGAGCTCGAGCTTCCGAGCCAGGCGCTCGCTCGCGGTGCTCACGGCGAGGCTACGGCGCGATCAGGTTGTCGCCGATCGTGCTGCCGGAGACGCGCTCGGCCTCGTCGAGGCGCTTCTTCACCGCGACGAGCACGTCGACCTCGTCGGGCGTCAGCCCGTCGAGCACCGACCGGTACTCCTCGGGCAGGTCGTCGCCGACGACGATGTTCATGTCCTGGAGGCGCTGGAGGTTCTCGCCGCGCTCGCTGTCCATGGTCAGCCTCCTCCTTCGTCTGGCGGTCGTCCCGGTCGCGACCGGTGCCCTACCTTCCCCCGGCCGCGCGCAGGTTGTCAAGGCCGCTCCTTCTCGAAGAGAATCGCCCCATGACCGACGTTGCCGGCGGGACCGAGGCGCGGAAGGTCGTCACGATCCTGTTCACGGACATCGCGGGCTCGACGAGTCTCGGCGAGACGCTCGACCCGGAGGCGCTGCGCGGCGTGCTCTCGCGCTACTTCGCGGAGATGCAGAGCGTGGTGGAGCGGCACGGCGGCACCGTGGAGAAGTTCATCGGCGACGCGGTGATGGCGCTCTTCGGCGTCCCGGTACGGCACGAGGACGACGCGCTGCGCGCTGTGCGCGCAGCGGTCGAGATGCGCGCGAGGCTCGCCGAGCTCAACGACGCATTCGAGGCCTCGCCCGGCGTCAGGCTCGCGATCCGCACCGGCCTCAACACCGGCGAAGTGCTCGCGGCGGCGCCGGGCGCGACGCAGTCGCTCGTGGTCGGCGACACCGTCAACACCGCGGCCCGCCTCGAGCAGGCAGCGGGCGCGGGGGAGATCCTGATGGGCGAGGAGACCCGCCGCCTCGTCCACGACGCCGTGCGTGCGGAGCCCGCCGGCTCGCTCGACCTCAAGGGCAAGGCCGCGCCCGTGCGGGCGTGGCGCGTGCTCGACGTGATCCCGGATGCGCCCGGCTGGAGCCGCAGGCTCGACGCCCCCCTCGTCGGGCGCGACGCCGAGCTCGCGCAGCTCGAGGACGCCTTCGCTCGCGCCGCCGGCGGCAGTGGCTGCCGGGTCGTCACGCTCCTCGGCCCGGCGGGCGTCGGCAAGTCGCGCCTGACGGCCGAGTTCGTCGCGCGCCTCGGACCGCGCGCGACCGTGCTCCAGGGGCGCTGCCTCCCCTATGGCGAGGGGATCACGTTCTGGCCGATCGCGTCGGTCCTGCTGGAGGCGATCGGGATCGAGGGCCGCGACGCGCCGGCCGACGTGCGGCGCAGGGTCGCGGAGCTCCTCGCGAGCACCTCCCGTGCCGGCGAGGCGGCCGACGACGAGCCGGTCGCGGACGGCCTGTGCTCGCTGCTCGGCCGCGGCGCGCCCGCGGCGAGCGTCCAGGAGACCTCGTGGGCCGTGCGCAAGCTGCTCGAGCGCCTCGCGCGCCGGCGCCCCGTCGTCGCCATCCTGGACGACATCCAGTGGGGCGAGCCCACGTTCCTCGATCTGCTCGAGTACCTCGCCGACTGGCTGCAGGGGGCGCCCGTGCTGCTGCTCTGCCAGGCGCGCTCCGAGCTGCTCGACGCCAGACCGGACTGGATGCGGGCGAAGGCGAACGCCTCCTCGGTGGCGCTCGCGCCGCTGAGCGACGGCGAGGCCGACAGCCTGATCCGCGGCCTCGTCGGCGAGGGCGAGGTGCCCGCCGCCGCGCGCGCGAGGATCGTCGAGGTCAGCGAGGGCAACCCGCTGTTCGTCGAGGAGACGCTGCGCATGCTCGTCGACGACGGCGTGCTGCGCCAGGCGGACGGGCGCTGGGCCGTCGCCGAGGAGCTCTCGCGCATCGCGATCCCGCCGACGATCCTGGCGCTCATCACCGCGCGCCTGGACCGGCTGGAGCCCGAGCAGCGGACCGTGATCGAGCGCGCCTCGGTCGCCGGGCGCTCGTTCTGGTGGGGCGCGGTCTCGGAGCTCGCGCCGCCCGCGGTCCGTCCGCAGGTCGGCGCATGCCTGCAGGCGCTCGTGCGCAAGGAGCTGATCCGGCCGCACCGGTCCGAGATCCGCGGCGAGGACGCCTTCCGCTTCACGCACATGCTCGTCCGCGACGCCGCCTACGACTGCCTGCCGAAGGGCGTGCGCGCCGAGCTGCACGAGCGCCTTGCCGACTGGCTCGAGGTCCAGACGCGCGAGCTCGCGGGCGACTACGAGGAGATCGTCGGCTACCACCTCGAGCAGGCGCACCGGGCGCTCGTCGAGCTCGGATCGCCCGCCGAGCGCGTGGACGCGCTCGGCGAGCGCACCGCCGAGCGCCTTGCTGCGGCCGGGGGTCGCGCGTTCGCGCGCGGGGACATGCCGGCGGCCGTCAACCTGCTCTCGCGCGCGACGGCGCTGCTGCCCGCCCGCCACCCGCGGCGCCTGGAGCTGCTTCCGGAGGTGGCATTCGCGCTGCTGGAGGCGGCCGACTTCGACCGCCTCCTCGCGACGGCCGCCGAGCTCGAGCAGCTCGCTGCCGAGGCCTCGGACGCGCGCCTGGAGGCGCACGCGAGCGTGATCGGCCTCTGGATCCGCCTGTTCACCGACCCCGTGGGGTGGGGCGCGGCGGCCGAGCGCGAAGCGCACCGGGCGATCGCCGCGTTCGGCTCGCTCGGCGACGAGCGCGGCCTCGCGCGCGCGTGGTCGCTGCTCGGGCTCGTTGCGATCATGCGCTCGCAGTTCGCGGCCGCCGAGGAGGCGTGGTGGCAGGCGATCGCGCACGCGGACCAGGCGGGCAACCGGCGTGAGGCGCTCGAAGGGCTCACGTGGGTGGCCGCCGCCGTGTGGCTCGGACCCACCCCGGCGGAGGAGGGGATCGAGCGCTGCCGCGCGGTCTTCGATCGCGCGCACGGCGACCGCAAGGCGATGGCGACCGCGCTGTTCGCGCAGGGCGCGCTCCAGGCCGGCCTCGGGCGCTCCGAGGAGGCGGCTGATCTGTTCGCGCGGGCGCGGGCGCTGCTCGAGGAGGTCGCGGTGCCGGTGTGGGCCGCGGGCGCGCTGACGCAGGCGGTCGCGTGGGCGTTCCTGCTCGACGGCAGGCCTGAGCTCGCCGAGCAGGAGCTGCGGCGGGGCTACGAGACGCTGCGCGAGATCGGCGAGGTCAGCTTCCTCTCGACCGTCTGCGGGATCCTCGCCGAGGCGATCTATGCCCAGGGCCGTTACGAGGAGGCCGAGACCTTCACCCGCGAGAGCGAGGAGGCCGCCGGCGCCGAGGACGCCTACTCGCAGGTGATCTGGCGGAGCGTGCGCGCGAAGTGCCTCGCTCGGCAGGGCGGCGCCGAGGCCGTGGCGCTCGCGCTCGCGAGCGAGTCGGTGCGCCTCGCCGAGGGCACCGACTCGCTGGACCTGCGCCGGCACGCGCTGACGAGCCAGG
This sequence comes from Solirubrobacteraceae bacterium, assembly GCA_035765835.1. GTDB lineage: Bacteria > Actinomycetota > Thermoleophilia > Solirubrobacterales > Solirubrobacteraceae > JAOPZW01. The sequence continues at coordinate 9,100 of DASTWP010000245.1, read as the reverse complement.
CCGAGGCGCTCGCGCTGTTCGGGCGGGCGGCGGAGGCCGAGGCCGCGATCGAGCAAGCCGTCCGCCTCGCCGAGCAGAAGCGCAACCTCGCCGGCGCGCGGGCCGCGCGCGCGGCGCCCGTCGTCACCCCCTAAGGGTCGCTCTGGGGGATATCCCCACTAGGCGGGCGCCGCCGCGGCTGCGACCCTGCTCGCCATGAACGAGACGATCGTCGCCGCGACCGGCGTGACACGGATCTACGGGCAGGGGGAAGCGGCCGTGCGGGCGCTCGACGGGGTCACCGTCGCGTTCCCGGCGGGCGCGTTCACCGCGATCATGGGGCCGTCGGGCTCGGGCAAGTCGACGCTGATGCACGTACTGGCGGGGCTCGACGGCCCGACCTCCGGCTCGATCGTGCTCGCCGGCGCGGAGCTCACGGAGCTCGACGACCGGCGGCTGACCGAGTTGCGGCGCGAGCGCATCGGCTTCGTGTTCCAGTCCTTCAACCTCCTGCCCGTCCTCACGGCGCGCGAGAACATCGAGCTGCCGCTGTCGATAGCCGGGCGCAAGCCGGACCGCGAGTGGATCGAGCGGCTGGTCGCCGCCGTCGGCCTCGGCGACCGCCTCGGGCACCGCCCGAGCGAGCTCTCCGGAGGCCAGCAGCAGCGCGTCGCCGTGGCGCGGGCGCTCGCCTCCAAGCCCGCGGTGATCTTCGCCGACGAGCCGACGGGCAACCTCGACTCGAAGTCCTCCGCCGAGGTGCTCGAGCTGCTGCGCCGCAGCGTCGACGAGTTCGGCCAGACGGTGATCATGGTGACCCACGACGCGCAGGCCGCCTCCTACGCCGACCGCCTCGTCGCCCTCGGCGACGGCCGCATCGTCTACGACGGCGTCGCCGGCACCCCGGATGCCGTCATCGACCTGATGAAGGCCGTCCGCTGATGCGGCGCGTCACGCTCCGCGGCCTGTTCGCGCGCCGCACGCGCCTCGCGCTGACCGCGCTCGCGGTCGCGCTCGGCGTGACGCTGATCGCCGGCACCTACGTCTTCACCGACACGATCAACCGCTCGTTCGACCGCATCTTCACGCAGACGAACAAGGGCACGGACGCGTCGCTGACCCCGCACGAGGCGATCAAGCAGGACCAGGGCGGCGGCGGGACGGTGCCGACGATCCCGCCGCAGGTGCTCGCGACCGTCCGCCGCCAGCCGCACGTGCTCGCCGCCGAAGGCTCGGTCTTCGACAGCGCGACGGTGCTCGGCCGCGACGGCAAGCGCATCGGCGCGGGCGGCGCGCCCAACTTCGTCGGCTCCGTCGCGGACGTGGCGCGCTTCCGCGGCTTCTCGATCTCCAAGGGCCGGCTGCCGCAGACGGCGGGCGAGGCCGCGATCGACACCGCGACGGCGCACAAGGAGCACTGGACGCTCGGCGACAAGGTCGCCGTGCAGGGGGCCGCGCCGCGCAAGAGCTACACGATCGTGGGCCTGACGAAGATCGCCGGCGTCGACTCCTTCGGGGGCGCGACCGCCGTCGACCTGGTCCTGCCCGAGGCGCAGCGGATGCTCGGCAAGCACGGCTACGACGAGATCCACGTCGCCGCGAAGCCCGGCACCTCGCCCCAGCAGCTGAAGAACGAGCTGCGCGCCGCGCTGCCGCGCTCCCTGGTCGACGTGCGCACGGGCGCCGAGCAGGCCGCCAAGCAGTCCTCCGACATCCGCTCGAACCTGTCGTTCCTGACGACGTTCCTGCTGGCGTTCGCCGTCATCGCGCTGTTCGTCGGCGCGTTCATCATCTTCAACACGTTCTCGATCACGGTGGCGCAGCGCACGCGTGAGCTCGGGCTGCTTCGCACGCTCGGCGCCTCGCGCGGGCAGGTGCTGCGCTCGGTGCTCGGCGAGGGCCTCGCCCTCGGCCTCGTCGGATCCGCGGTCGGCCTCGGGCTTGGCATGGCGGTCGCGCCCGGCCTGCGCGCGCTGTTCAAGGCCGTCGGCGTCGACCTGCCGTCGACCGGCAACGTCGTCCTGCCGCGCACGATCGTCGTCGCGCTCCTCGTCGGCACCGTCGTCGCGGTCGCCGCGAGCCTGGCGCCCGCGATCCGTGCCACGCGCGTCGCGCCGGTGGAGGCGCTGCGCGAGGGGCTCGCTCCCGTCGCGCGCCGGCTCTCGCGCAGGACGAGCGTCGCGGGCGGGCTGCTGATCGCGATCGGCGTCGCGCTCATGTGCCTCGGCCTCTTCGCGGCGAGCGGATCGAGCGCCGCGCTCGGCTTCATGGGCCCGGGCGCGGGCGCGACGTTCATCGGCGTCGCGCTCTTCAGCCCGCGGCTCGTGCGACCGCTCGCCTCGCTCGTCGGGCTGCCGATCGAGCGCACCCAGGGCATCGTCGGGCGGCTCGCGCGCGAGAACGCCGTGCGCCTGCCCGGCCGCACGGCGGTGACCGCGGCGGCGCTCATGATCGGCGTCGCGCTGGTGACGTTCGCGTCGATCTTCGCCGCGGGCGCGCGCGAGACGATCCACAACCAGGTCACCGGCGCGTTCAAGGGCGCGTTCGTGGTGCAGAGCACGAGCTTCGACTCGATCTCCGCGGGCGTCATGCCGGCCGTCGCGCGCGTCGACGGGGTCGGCGAGACGAGCGTCGTGCGCTCGACGAAGGCCCGCGTCCACGGCATCGGCGACATCCAGGTGACCGGCATCGACCCGCGGACGTTCGGCGACCTCTACCGCGTGAACAAGGGCGCCGCGGCGCTGCGCGCGCTGGCGCCCGGCGATGCGGTCGTCTCGAAGAGCTGGGCCAAGAGCCACCATCTGCGCGTCGGCTCGCCGCTGGCGATGCTGAGCCCCGACGGCCACGTCGTGCGCGCGCGCGTCAGCGGCGTCAAGGACGACAAGGGGGGCCTGACCGACGACGTCGTGGTCCCCAACAGCGTGGTGACGAGCGCGTTCGGCGACCAGAAGGTCTCGGTCGGCTTCGTCGGGCTCGCGTCCGGGGCGGCCGCAGGGCCGACGCAGCACCGCATCAAGGCCCTGCTCGCCCGCGCCTACCCGGAGGCGAAGGTCCAGACGGCCGAGCAGTTCGTGGCGGACATCGCCAACCAGGTCAACAAGGTCCTCGGCCTGATCTACGCGCTGCTGTCGCTGGCGATCATCGTCTCGCTGTTCGGCATCGTGAACACGCTCGTGCTCTCGATCAGCGAGCGCACGCGCGAGCTCGGGATGCTGCGCGCGATCGGCGCGACGCGCCGCCAGGTCAAGCGGATCGTGCGCTGGGAGGCGGTCATCACCGCGCTCATCGGCGCGATCCTCGGCCTGGTGCTCGGCGTCGTGCTCGCGGTGCTGTTCACGCGCCCGCTGAACGACTTCACGCTCACGATCCCGGTCGGGACGCTCGTCGTGCTCGTGGTGCTGGCGGCGATCGCGGGTGTGGGCGCCGCCGTGCTCCCGGCGCGCCGGGCGTCCCGGCTCGACGTGCTCGGCGCGCTCGCCCACGAGTAGGCGCGCTTCAGTACGCCGCGCGCTGCGCCAGCCCGAGCGCGTAGGACGGCCAGAACACGCCCGCCGCCGGCCCGCCGTTGCACGTCCCGTCGGACTCGCCCGGGCGCTTGACCCAGAGGTCCCAGTCGAGGCGGAAGTCGGACGGGGTGCCGGGGCGGGCGCCGAGCGCGCGGCCGGGCGGGTTGCACCACGCGCCGTCCGGCGCCGGGCCGAGGCCGTTGCGCGAGGTGTCGATCACGAAGTGCGCGACGCCGAGCGCCTGCGCGACGGCCTGGCCGTAGCTGACGAGCCCGGGCTGGGCGCGGAAGTTCGAGACGTCGAGCGCGAAGCCCTGGGCGTCCGCGACCCCCGCCTGCTGCAGGCGCGCCGCCATCGTGGCGACGGGCTGCCAGGCGTCGTGGCCGCCGTCGAGGTAGACGTAGGTGCCGGGGCTCGCGGCGAGCACGCGCACCGCATCGGCGAGCAGCGCGTAGCGCTGCTGCTGGTCGGCGGCGCTCAGGCAGCCGATGCCGGCGAGCGCGTCGGGCTCGAGCACCACGATCGCCGGGCGGTTGCCGATGCCGGCCGCGAACGCGCGGATCCATGCGCGGTAGGCGTCGGCGGAGGTGGCGCCGCCGGAGCTGTAGGAGCCGCAGTCGCGCTGCGGGATGTCGTAGGCGACGAGCTGGGGCACCTGGCCCTTGGCCGCCGCAGCCGCGACGTAGCGGTTGACGGCGCTCTGCACGTCGCCGCTGAAGTCCCCGAACCAGGCCGCCTGCGGCTGCGAGGCGATCTTGTCGAGCAGCGCGGCGTCCGCGGGGTCGCTCGTGCGCCACGCGGCCGCCTGCGCCGCAGCGCCGGTGTTCGGGTCCACGTACAGCGCCTTGCCGGGCAGCGGCCGCGCGGCGACCGAGGTCAGCAGCACGCGGTCGACGAAGAGGTTGCGATCGCAGGCCGGCGCGAGGAAGTCGTTGGCGAAGCGCACCGTGACCGCGTGCGGCCCGTCGGGGAGCGCGAGATCGGCCGCGTAGTCGGTCCAGCTCGTCGCCGGGACCTCCACGTCGAGCGCGGTGCGGCCGTCGACGGCGACGATCATCCGCGGCGCGCCCTGGCACTGCTGGCCGCGGGCGCGCACGGCGATGCGGCGCGTCGCGCGCGAGGCGACGGTGCCCGAGGCGGTGGCGCTGCTCCAGATCTCGAGCGCCCGGCCACCGGAGGCGGCGCTGTCGGAGACGACCATGCCGCTGCCCGAGGGCAGCGACAGAGCCTCGGCCTCGGCCGTCACGGGGGCGGCGTGCGCGGAGGGCGCGGCGGCGAGCAGGGCGCCGGCGAGGGTGGCGGGCGCGATCAGGCGAAGCAGGCGAGAGGAGGTCACGCCCGCCACATCGGCCGCACGGGCCGGGGCGCTTAGGCGGCTGTCAGGGCATGCTCAGCGGAGCATCGGACATCCGCCGAGCGAGCGGGAGCGCAGCAGGATCGGCGCTAGCGCGGCCCACGCGTCGCCGTAGTAGCTGGGACTGCGGGCAGCCAGCGCGCCCGCCCCGCGCAGCAGGAGGCGTGCCGCCTTGGCATCTCCCGCGCCCGCTGCGGCCGCCGCCGCGCCGGCGAGCGCGGCCGGGTGCTCGTCCTGCGTCAGCGGCGTCCCGCCGAGGTCGTAGACCGCCGCGACCCGCCCGGCGCCCACCGCAGGGCCGAGCGCCGGCCACGACGCGGCCGCCTGCCTGCGCGCCGTAGGCGAGCAGGCCTCGGCGAAGCGCGGCGCGATGCGCACGGCGTCGTAACCGTGGCGCGCCTGCGCCGCCGGCTGCGCCGGGGTGCCGATCGGCGTCGCGCCGGCCCCCGTCGCGCGCGCCCAGTCGGGGGCGAGGCCCGAGCGATGGCCCTGGAGTGCGGCGACGATCGCCACGCTCGAGGCCTCGAGCTCCGTCCAGCGCGCGTCGCCGCCGGCGGCCGCGAGCAGCTCGAACGTGCGCGGGGCGAAGTAGCTGGGGTCGACGATCGCGCGCGAGCGCGCCCACGGCCCGGCGACGAGCACGAGCCGGCCGCCGATGCGCGCTGTCTCGGAGGCGATCACCCCGCGCGCGATCCGCAGCGCGGCTGCGCGGTATGCAGGGCGGTGGAAGCGTTTGGCGGCGACCAGCAGCGCCCGCGCGGCGTCGAGGTCGGCGTCCGCGGCCGGCTGGCGGTCGACCACGCGGCCGCCGTCCCAACGCGAGGCGAGCAGCCCGTCGGGACGCTGGAGGTGCGTGCGCGTCCAGCCCCACACACGGGCGAACCGCGCCCGCTCGCCCGTCGCCGCGGTGAGCAGCAGCGCGTACGCCTGCCCTTCGCTGACGGTGTCGCCGCCCTGGTCGGTGCGCACCACGCGCCCGTCGCGCTCGACGTAGCGCGTGAGGAAGCGCGCCGCAGGGCTGCCATCGTGCGCCGGCGTCCCGCCGCCATCGCCGCCAGCGCCGCAGCCGGCGAGCAGCGCGGGCGCGAGCAGCAGCGCCACGAGCCGCGCCCGCATCACGCCGCCCACTGGACGGGCGCGGCGCGTGCGCGCTCATCCTCGGCGGGGGCCGCCGCCCGCGCGGGCCGCAGCGCGGGCGCGATGCCGAAGCCGATCACCGTGAGGTGCACGAGCGCGAAGGCGACGTTGTTCAGCGTGCTCGGGTCGCGGCCGCCCAGCAGCCCGAGCACGATTGCCGCGCTCAGCGCGGTCGCCGCGGCGAGGCCTGGCAGCACCGCGCGCGGCTGCGGGCCGCCCGCGCCGCGCTTCGGGGTGACCTTGAACGAGCCCGGCCGGCGCAGCAGCGTCAGCAGCGAGGCGTGCACGTGGATCCAGAACGACGCCGACTGCAGGGCGAACGCGCGGAACGTGTATGTCCCCGTGCCCATCAGCGCGACCATCCCGAGGGCGATCCCGAAGTACGGCGCGAAGTGCAGCAGGAACTGGTCGGCGGCGGCGGACGCGAGCGGCTGCGCGCCGGTCAGGATCCGCAGCACCGGGAACGACATGTAGGCGAGCACGGTCCAGCCCGTCAGGAAGTACGAGCACGAGAGCAGGTACTGCACGCGCGTGCGCCACGGCAGCCGCGCGCGCAGCACCCGCGGCAGCGCGGACAGGCAGCCGCGCGCCCAGCGGTGCTGCTGGCTGACGTAGGAGGCCATGTCCTCGGGCCCGAGGCCGAGCGCGAGCACCTCGGGCACGTAGACACTGCGCCAGCCGCGCTCGTGCAGGCGCACCGACAGCTCGAAGTCCTCGGTCAGCGAGTCCTGCGGGAAGCCGCCGGCATCCTCCAGCGCCGCGCGCGCGAAGACGACGTTCGTGCCGCAGCAGAACATCGCGTGGCGGCCGTCCTTGCCGCGGGCGATCGCCCCGAAGAAGAGCGCCTGCTGGCTCCACGCCGCCGCCGCCACGTCGCCTGCGCCGGCGTTCGCGTAGCACTGCGGTGTCTGCGCGAACGCCACGCGCGGGTCCTCGAGCTGCGGGAGCGTCGCGTCGAGGAAGCGCGGAAGCGGGACGTGGTCGCAGTCGAGCACGGCGACGTACGGTGCCGAGGTCTGCGCGAGCGCGTTGTTGATGTTGCCGGCCTTCGCGCCGTCGTGGCGCGGCCGGCGGATGTAGCAGGCGCCGTTGCGGGCGGCCAGGGCGCGCATCTCGTCGCTGCCGCCGTCGTCCAGCAGCCACACGCGCACGCGCGCGCCGCGCAGCGCGACCGCGGCGGCGATCGTCGGCTCGACGACGTCGGCGGGCTCGTCGTAGACCGGCACGAGCACGTCGACCTCCGGCGGCGGGCCGTCGCTCGCGCGGCGGCGGCGGCGCGGGCGCTCGCCCGCGCACGTCCACCAGAAGCCGAGCGCCTGGAGGAGGTTGAAGAGCTCGGCGGCGACCAGCACCGCGTACAGCACCGGGTTGCCGACGCGCGAGGGCTCGAGCAGCCAGCCGAAGTAGAAGACGGCCAGCGGCAGGCACAGCGCGACCAGGATGCGCAGGCGCAGCCGATGGCCGGCGCCGGGCGACGCGGCGCTCCAGCGCGGCGGCTCGACGCGCGGGTCGGCGCTCATCGCGAGAACTCCCAGATCAGGATCTGCGGGCGGTGCAGGCGGGCGATCACGTGGCGGCCCTCTCGGCGCAGGGAGGCGAGCGCCTGCTGCGCCTGGCGGTGGAACTGCGGCTTGTCCTGGAAGCTCGCGACGACGAACACGCGGCCGCCGCTGTGCGCCCGCGGCAGCCCGCCGTCGAGCGGGCGCGCCGGCAGCCCGCGGCCGTAGTAGGCGATCACCGTGTCGAGGTACTGCGGCGTGTACACGACCGCATCGCCGGGCCGCAGGCGGTCGCGGATCGTGCCGAGCGCGCCGCGGAAGTCGTAGGTGCGCGGGTTGGACTGGTTGAGCTGCTGGTCGGCCTCGGCCACGCCCATCAGCCCCATCAGCGCGACGACAACGCCGGCCGCGACGGCCCGCCGCCGCGGCCAGCTCGTCGCCAGGCGCGCGATCAGCAGCAGCGCGGCCGGCACGGCGGCGCAGAAATAGCGGACCTCGAAGATGAACGGCTTCTTCTGCCCGAGCACGAAGAGCGCCGCCATCGGCACCAGCGCCGCGCCGATCAGCAGCAGCGTCACGCGCGAGCGCCGCCGCCCGAGCAGCGACAGCGCGCCGAGGATGCCCAGCGGCCACAGCGCGGCGATCCTCGTCATCGTCGCGTCCGAGTGGTAGCCGGCCACGGCCCAGACCACGTTCGTCAGCGCCCCGTAGATGCTCGGGCGCTGCAGCCCGGCCTGCTGCGAGGCGCTCGCGCCCGCCTGCGAGGGCACGCTCTGGAATCCCCTCCCTGCCGCCTCGTTGACGTCGAACTGGTGCAGCGCGAACGGCACCAGCGGGGCCACGAGCAGGGCGAGGAGCGCGGCGGAGCCCAGCCATCCGCGCAGCAGCCGCCACCGCTCGGCGCGCCCCGCGCCCGGGCGCAGCGCCAGGTACGCGAAGGCCGCCTGCTGCGTGGCCACCAGCAGGACGGAGAAGTACTGGTTCCACAGCAGCGCGGCGGAGGCGACCGCATAGCCGGCCCAGGCGGCGGCGCCGCCGCGCCGCACGGCGCGCACCTGCATCCACAGCGCGACCGCCGCGAAGAGCATGAAGAACGCGTACATCCGCGCCTCGTCGGAGTACCAGACGCAGAACGGCGCGACCGCGCCGAGCGCCGCGGCGGCGAGGCCCGCGCGGCGGTCGTAGAGCTCGGTCCCGGCGCGGTAGAGCACGGGGACCAGCAGCGCGCCGGCGATCAGCGACGGCAGGCGCACGGCCAGCTCCCCGTCGCCGAAGATGCGGATGAAGAGCCACAGCACGCTGTGGTGCAGCGGCGGATGCACGTCGGTCGTCTCGAGCCGGTGCAGCATCGCCCCGTAGGGCATCCGCGCCTGGCTGACCTCGGTGGCCTCGTCGAGCCAGAGGCCGCGGCTCGCTGCCACGCGCAGGACCAGGCCGCCCACCGTCAGCGCGGCGACCGCAGCCCCCGCAGGCGTCGTCAGCGCCGCGGCGGCGCGCCGCGCCCGCAGCAGCAGGGCGGCGCGCGCCGGGGGGAGGTCGAGCACGGCCGCGCCGCCGGCGGTCACGGCCAGCGCCGTGGTGGCGATCAGCGTCGCGTGCGCGACGCCGGCGGCGCTGTGGCCGAG
>DASTWP010000244.1:0-8778 GCA_035765835.1 Solirubrobacteraceae bacterium | reverse complement strand
CTGGTACTACCTCTTCTACTCGGGCGGGCTGTGCTGCTCGCAGCCGTGCACGTACGCGACCGGCGTCGCGCGCTCGCGCGACCTGCTCGGGCCGTACGCGAAGTCGCCGGCCGGCCCGCTGCTCGTCAGCGGCGCGCGCTGGCTGTGCCCGGGCGGCGGCTCGATCCTCGATCGCGGCCGCGCCGGCGCGCCGCTGCTGTTCTTCCAGGCCTACGCCCGCGGCGACCCCGCACGCGCGCGACAGGTGCTCGTCGCGGCGATCCGCTTCGACGCCGCCGGCTGGCCGTACGTTCCGGGCCGCGTTGCGCCCGCGCGCGTGCGCGCGAGGTAGCCTCCGCGCATGCCGGCCTTGCGGCCGATCCTCGCGTTGACCTGTTGCGCCGTCGTGGGCTGCGACCGGTTCCCGACCGCGCGCGGCCACCGCCTGCTCATCGACCGCTGATGCGCCTTCGCGTCAGGGTCACGCCGCGCGCGGCGCGCGACGAGCTCGCGGGCGTGCGCGACGGCGTCGTGCTCGTCCGCGTCACCGCGCCGCCGGCGGACGGCCGTGCGAACGAGGCCGTCTGCCGGCTGCTCGCTCGCTCGCTCGGCGTTCCGCCGAGCCGCGTGAGCGTCGTGCGCGGTCACTCCGCGCGCGAGAAGACGCTCGAGGCGGACGTGCCGGATGAGGCGGCCGCCCGCCGAGCGCTTGAAACGGGGTGAGGGGCGCCCACCGGTAGGTGGGCGCCCCCGCCGCGGCATTCAGAAGGGCCGCCGCGGCAAGGCCCCCGACTTGCGCAAGGGCATGACGACGAACGCCAGACGGGCGAACGTGAGCGCTGCGAGCATCAGCCCGAAGTCGCGCAGGGCGATGTCGTAGTACTGGGGCGCGTTCTTCGTCAGCAGGTTGATGACGATGCCGAACAGCCATCCGGCGACGACGAGCGCGCCGATGCGGGGCGCAAAGGCCACGAGCAGGCCGGCCGCGATCTCGATGCCGCCGACGAAATACATCATCTCCTGGCCGCTGCCAGGGACGATGACGTTGATCCAGTGCGCCAGATAGTCGGGCCACTGGACGATCCAGTTGAAGAACTTGTCGATGCCGAACAGGATCGGCGCGATCGTGAACGTGATGCGCAGCAGCCAGAACGCCTGGTGCGCGGCGACGGCGACGGCGTCCGGCCGTGCGCCTGCGGTCGTGACGGATCCGTTCGATGGTGCGCGCGGCATCAGCCGGCGCGGAAGCTCGAGGGTGTGACTGGCCATTCGGAGGCCCCCTTTCCCACCGTCGCGGCCGGAGCTGGCGGGGGCGACGTGGAGTTCGTTCGTTTCCCCTCCAGCGTCCGGCGGCGGCCCGGTCCTTACCCGTGTCCTGGCCGGGCCGGGCTCAGCCTGCCAGCCCGATGAAGCCTCCGACGAGCGTCCCGTAGGCGACGTGCGCCGCGAGGCTGACGAGCGGCGTCTGGACGCCGTAGTTGAGCATCATGAAACCCGGCGGCTCGAGCAGGGCGACCGACGGGGCCGCGGTCGCGCTCGTGCCCATGCGCGGGTGGACGAGCGGGAGCAGGGTGTCGACGAGGGCGCTGCCGGAGAAGAGGCCGTGGACCAGGCCGGCGATCGCTCCGAGCCCCCACCCGCTGTGGCCGATCGCGACGAAGACCGCGTAGTAGACCAGGGCGAAGACGAGGCCCATGAGGAAGTGAAGGACGTATCCGAGCGCCTTCGCGCGCGTGCGGTCGCTCGTGAATGCGGTGCCCAGCAGGAACGGAAGGTCGATGCGCGTGAGGTTCAGCTCGTTGCCCGCCCGCAGCGCCGTGGTCAGCACGAGCGTGCCGGCGAAGCCGCCCGCGAGCGCACCCCACACGCTCATCGATCTGCCGCCCCGTCGATCGCGAGCGCGGCGCTGATCAACGCGAGGTGGCTGAGACCCTGCGGCAGGTTTCCCAGGAAGGCGCCGGTGGCCGGGTCGATCTCCTCGGCGTACAGGCCCACGTCGTTCGCGAGCCCGACGAGCTCGTCCATCAGCGCCGCGGCGTCCTCGACGCGACCGCTGCGCGCGAGCGCCTCGGCGAGCCAGAACGAGCACGCCAGGAACGCGCCCTCCGAGCCTCCGAGCCCGTCCTCGCCGCTGTACCGGCGCACGAACGGCCCGTCCCGCAGCTCACGCCGCAGCGCCTCGACCGTGCCGCTCCAGCGATCCGACGTCGGGGCGCCGTAGGACATCAGCACGCCGAGCAGCAGGCTCGCATCGAGCTCGCCCGAGCCGGCGTGGCGCACGTAGCTGCGCTTCTCGGGCGAGAAGCACTGCGTCTCGACGAACTCCTCGATCAGCGTCGCCTCCTGACGCCAGCGCTGCGCGTGGCGGTCCGGGATCAGTCCGCGCTCGGCGAGGTCGCGGGCGCGGTCGAGCGCGACCCAGCACATCATCTTCGACTGGGTGAAGTGTCGCGGCACGCTGCGCACCTCCCAGATCCCGGCGTCCGGCAGGCGCCACAGCCGGCACACCAGATCGGCGATCTCGGCGAGGCGCTGTCCGACGTCGGCATCGATCCGGTGGCCGGCGGCGGCGTAAAGCCACGCCGTCTGGAGCAGCTCGCCGTAGGTGTCGAGCTGGACCTGCGACGCGGCGGCATTGCCCACGCGCACGGGAGAGGAGCCGCGGTAGCCGCCGAGCGTCAGCAGGCGCTCCGGCGCATGCGCGCCGCCGTCGAGGCCGTAGAGCACGCGCAGGCGCGGGTGGGTGAGCTGGGAGGCCTGCATCAGCCACCAGAAGTACGCGCGGGCGTCGGCTCCGCAGCCGAGCCCGAGGAACGCACCGAGCGTGAACGCCGAGTCGCGCACCCAGCAGAAGCGATAGTCCCAGTTGCGCTCGCCGCCGATCTCCTCTGGCAGCGACGTCGTCGCGGCGGCGGCCACGGCGCCGGACGGCGCGTGCACGAGCAGCTTCAGTGCGAGCGCGCTGCGCAGGACGGCGCCCTGCCAGGCGCCGGCGTATTCGCGGCCCGCCGACCACTGCGCCCACGCGCGCGCGGTGGCCTCGATCCGCGCCTCGACCTCCTCGCGCGAGGAGAGCACGAGCGGCTCGCGATCAGCCATGGCGAGCGCGATCAGCGCCGACTCGCCGGCGCGCACGTCGATGCGCCCGGCGATCGCAGCCTCTTCGTGCCCGGACTCGGGGGCGTTCCAGCACTGGACGGCGAGCGCGGCCGCGGCCGCGGTCGCGACCGGGACGCCGAGGCGGCGCTCGATCCGGGTCTTCCGCTCGGCATAGCCGAAGCGCGGCTCCACCCGCCAGGTCAAGGGGACCTCGCCGGAGAGGCCCTCGACGCGCCGCGCAAGCTCCCGGAGCGGCGCGAGCCCGGGGCCGGTGGTGGTCATCGCGTCCACGACGCGCACCGCTCCATCCTGCGTGTGGAAGGTCGTCTCGAGCACGTTGGTGCCCGGCCGGTAGCGGCGCTCGACGGAGTGGGGCACGCTCGGGCACAGCTGGAAGCTGCCACCGCGCTCGGCGTCCAGCAGCGCCCCGAAGACGCTCGGCGAGTCGAGGTCCGGCATGCAGAGCCAGTCGATCGCCCCGTCACGGGCGACCAGCGCGGCGGCGCGCCCGTCGCCGATCACGGCGTAGTCGCGAATGTCCGCATAGCCGCCGGTGCGCACGCGCGTCCTTTAGAGCTGGAGCCGGCCGAGCTCGGCGCGAGCTGCTGCGAGGGCCGCTGCCAGGTGCGCGAGCCGCCGGCCGCGGTAGCGGGCGGCGGCGGTCCGGGCATCGGGCATCCCTGCGAGCGGCAGCTCGAAGTCACGCGGGCCGACGACGACGGCGCCCCAGTGGTAGAGCGCCGAGTAGATCGGCGAGATCACCGCGTCCGGTGCGGGGACCTCGGGATGGTCGGTGAAGACCGTGACGGCCTTGTCGTGCAGGCGCCCGCCGGACCAGAGCGGCTCCGTCAGCGCGAGCAGCTCCATCACCTCCGTGGCGGGCGCGCCGGCAGCGGCCGGCGTGCCGATGGCGAGCGCATCACAGCGTTCGATCTCCTGGAGCGCGGCCCTGCCGCCGTCCTGCAGCAAGGCGCCGAGCCCGGCGATGCGGACGTCCCCGCTGCGCGGGCGGGCGCCGTCGGCGAATGCCTCCGCGACCTCGGGCAGGCCCTCGCCCTGCGCAAGCGCGATGAGGATGCGCGCGCTCATCAGCGGCGCGCCCGCCGATCGAACTGCGCGACCGCCCGCTCGTGCGCCAGCGCGGCCCGCTCCTCGCGCTCGAGCGCAGCCCGATAGACGCGGAAGGCCCAGCCGCAGTCGCGCGGCTCCGACAGCGTCCAGCCCTGGTAGGCGCGGCGGACGTCGGCGCAGCGCTCGCGCCAGTCCACGTAGCTCTCGATGTAGGTGTCGATCAAGCGGCGGCGCCAGCCCAGCCTCGCGGCCCGCGTCGGTCTCCTCATCCGGCTTGCGCCTCTCATGCCCCCACAGCGTCGCAGGCGCCCGCTGCTCTTACATCCGCTCGGCGCCCGGTGTCCTACATGGTCGCCTTGAGCTTGCGCCGCGCGTCGTGAAGGGTCTTGTACAGGGCGCCCGGGGTCGTATCGAGACGCCGGGCGAGGTCCGCGGTCGGCTCGCCGGCGATCGTCAGCGCGACGAGAACCTCGCGCTGGCGCGCGGTCAGCTCGTCGGCGATCAGGCGTGCGAGCCCGCGGGCGTAGTCCTTGTCCACGCTGCGCTGATAGGGCGACTCGGCATGCACGGCCCACATCTGGGCGTGCTCGAAGCCGTCCTCGCTGGGAAGCTCGTGCGCGTGGCCCCGGCGCCGGCGCAGCTTGGCGGGGGCCTCGCGTTGCACGAAGCGCCGCGCCCACGTGGTGAAGAGGCTGTCGCCGCGGAACTGATCGAGCTTGCCCAGGATCGCGACGACGGCGTCGTCGGCGGCCTGCACGGCGAGGTCGTCGAGGTCCCTGCCCGACGGATGCGCCAGGCACATCGCTCGCCGGCGGACGTCGAACCGGGCCTCGCGCAGCAGGAGCGCATACAGGCGCCCGATCGCCTCCTCGCGTCGCGGATCGTGCGAGTCGAGGGCATCGATCCAGGCGCGCGAGCTTCGGTCGAGCCGGCGCGGGCCCTGGCGCTCGGGCGGGGCGGCGTTGTGGTCGACGGCTGCGAGGGCGGGCATCGCGTGTGCTCCTTCGGTTGCTGATAAAGAGCCTCACACCCGCCCGCTGCGAAGCCCATCGGGTCCGGCCCCCATATCCCGCCGCTCGAGGACCCAGCGGCCCAGGGCTTCCCGTCAGGCGCGCTCGAGCACGATGGCGACGCCTTGCCCGGAGCCGACGCAGATCCCGAGGCAGCCGTGGCGCGCGCCGCGCTCGGCGAGCTCGGTGGCCAGCGTGAGCACGCCGCGCGTGCCCGAATCGCCGAACGGATGGCCGAGCGCCACCGCGCCGCCGTTGGGGTTCAGTCGCTCGTCGGGGATCGCGAAGCCGGTCTGGGTCCGGAACTCGCGCAGCACCGCGAGCACCTGCGCGGCGAACGCCTCGTGGATCTCGAACACGTCGATGTCGCCGGGCTCGAGGCCGGCCTTCGCGATCGCCTGCGGCATGGCGTAGGCGGGGGCGATCCCCATGATCGTGGGATCAACGCCCACCGACGCCGCGGCCAGCACGCGCGCGAGCGGCTCCTTGCCGAGGTCGCGGGCCCGCTCGGGGCTTGCCAGCACGACCGCGCTCGCGCCGTCGGAGAGCTGGCTCGAGTTGCCCGCCGTCATCGACTCGGTGCCGGGCTGCGGAGCGAGCGCGGCGAGGCGCTCGAGCGTGGTGTCGTCCCGGATGCCCTCGTCGTGCTCGAAGGTCCGCGGTGGCTGCCTGCGGGCGCCCGGGACCTCCACGGGGGCGATCTCCTTCGCCAGCCGGCCCGAGTCGCGCGCGGCCGCCGCGCGCCGGTGCGAGCGCAGCGCGAACGCGTCGATCTCCTCGCGCGGGATCTCGTACCGGGTGGTCAGCTTCTGGGCGGTCTGGATCATCTCCATGTAGGCCTCGCTCGCCATCAGCTTCGGGTTCGGCGGCCCGCCCGCTCCGGACCACATCGTGTCGAGCATGAAGACCGGGCCGCGTGGCGAGAACGCCTCCTCCCCCTTCATCAACGCCCAGCCCGAGCGGCTCATCGACTCCACCCCTGCCGCGATGCCGAGCGACAGCTCGCCCACCGCGATCGAGTTGGCGATGTTGATGCTCGCGGTCAGCGACGATGCGCAGAAGCGGTTGACGGTGTAGGCCGGGACGTGATCCGGGAAGCCGGCGGCGAGCGCCGCCCAGCGGGCGACGTCACCCATGCCCTCGTGCGCCACGTTCACCGCACCCGCCGCGATCTCCTCGACGTCGCCCGGCGCCACGCCGGCGCGCTCGCAGGCGGCCGTGAGCGCCAGGCCGAGCAGGTCGTCGGTGCGGATGTGCGACAGCGACCCGCCGTAGCGGCCGATCGGCGTCCGCGCGCCGCCCAGGATCACCGCGGTCGAGGCGCTCATGCCGCCACCCCCGCGAGCGCCTCGACGTGGCGGGGCAGCAAGGTCTCGCGCGCGATCACGAGCCGTTGTATCTGCGAGGTCCCCTCGTAGAGCTGCATGATCTTCGCGTCGCGCATGAGCTTCTCCACCGGGTAGTCCTTCATGAACCCGTAGCCGCCATAGACCTGCACGGCGTCGGTCGTGACCTCCATCGCCGTGTCTGCGGCGAAGCGCTTGGCGTGCGAGGACTCGAGCGTGTTGCTCCTGCCCTCGTCCAGCAGCGACGCCGAGCACCATGTCGCCAGGCGCGCCACGTGCACCTTCGTCGCCATGTCGGCGAGCAGGAACTGGATCCCCTGGTGCATCGCGATCGGCACGCCGAACTGCACGCGCTGCTTGGAGTAGTCGACCGCGAGCTCGAACGCGGCGCGGGCGATCCCGACCGCCATGGCGGCGACGCCTGGGCGCGTGCGGTCGAGCGTCATCATCGCGAGGCGGAAGCCGTGGTTCTCCTCGCCCAGCAGGTTCTTGGCAGGGATCTCGACGTCGTTGAACGAGATCGCCGCGGTGTCCGACGCGCGCTGGCCCATCTTGTCCTCGTGCCTGTCGACGACGACACCCGCATCGCGCGGCACCACGAACGCCGAGATGCCGTGATGGCCGGCGTCCGGGTCGGTCTTGGCGTAGACCGTGTACCAGTCTGCGTGGCCGCCGTTGGTGATGAACGTCTTGGCACCGTTGATGACGTACTTGTCGTGCCTCCTGACGGCGCGCGTGCGCATGCCCGACACATCCGAGCCGGCGTCCGGCTCGGTGAGGCAGAACGACGCGAGCTTCGGCGCCTCGGTGAGCATCCCGAGATAGGTCTTCTTGATCTCCTCCGAGCCGCCGAGCAGCACCGGCGCCGCGGCCAGCCCGTTGCAGGAGATCGAGGTGCCGATGCCCGAGCAGCCCCACCCGAGCTCCTCCTCGATCAGCACGCCGTCGATCGCCGATGCGCCCGCGCCGCCGTACTCCTCGGGGATCTGGGGGTTCATCAGGCCGACCTCCCAGGCCCGCTCGATGATCGCCTGTGGCCAGGTGCCATCGCGGTCGAGATCCCAGGCGACCGGGCGGATCTCCCGCTGTGCGAAGTCGTGCGCCAGCTCACGGAGCGCGACCTGCTCCTCGGTCAATGAAAAGTCGATCATGCTCGCTCGCTCCGTTCGGTGGCTGTGCGTACTCCTCCAGCGTCGCCTCGCGCGCCGGCCTTACGCCCTCGCCGCCTGGCCCGATGCGCGCGTGAGCTACGTTGGCTGCGATGCGTGGGCGCGACACGAGCGACACCGGCCGCGTCGCGTTCGTGCTCGCGGGCGGCGCGAGCCTCGGAGCGGTCGAGGCCGGGATGCTGCGCGCGCTCTACGAACGCGACATCACGCCGCAGCTCGTCGTGGCCACCTCCGCCGGTGCGCTCAACGGCGCCTTCATCGCCTCGCGACCGCAGACGGTCGGCACCGCCGACGCTCTGCGCGAGATCTGGCTCGGCCTCAGCCGTGGGCAGGTCTTCCCGCTCAATCCGCTGACCGGACTGCTCGGCTTCCTCGGCGCCCGCGACCATCTCGTTCCGGACGGGGGCATGCGCAGGCTCATCGAGCGCCACATCGGGCGCGATCGCCTCGAGCAGATGCCGCTGGAGCTGCACGTGATCGCGGTGGACGTGCTGACCGGCGAGGAGCTGCGGCTCTCGCACGGGCCTGCCGTCCAGGCGGTCATGGCCAGCGCGGCGATCCCCGGCGTGCTGCCGCCCGTGACGTGGGAGGACCGCGAGCTGATGGACGGAGGGGTGGCGAACAACACTCCGATCTCCCACGCGGTCGAGCTGGGCGCGCGCGAGATCTACGTGCTGCCGACCGGCAACGCATGCGCGCTGACGGAGCCCCCGAGGAGCGCGCTGGCGATGGCCCTCCACGCGCTCAGCCTGCTCACACAGCGCCGGCTGATGGACGACATCGAGCGCCACCGCGACGACACCAAGCTGGTCGTCCTGCCGCCGCCGTGCCCGCTGTCGGTCCAGCCGATCGACTTCGGCCATGCACAGGCGCTGATCGACCGCGCCTATGCCGACGCTTGCGAGTTCCTCGACGGCGGCGGCGCCGGGCGCCCGCCGATCCGAATGCGGATGCACGGACACCGCGCGGCCGCGTCGTGATGCGGCATGCGCTCAGCGGGCTCGATGGCGCTTCGCGAGCCAGTCGTCGAGCACCGTCGCGACGTCGCCGAGCCCGTAGGCGGCGCAGAGCCTGCGCAGCGCGGACGCCGCCGGCTCGGGGCAT
>DASTWP010000243.1:0-5332 GCA_035765835.1 Solirubrobacteraceae bacterium | reverse complement strand
ACCCCCGGCGGCCCGGCGTCGGTGCCGCGCCAGCGCAGGCGGATCGTGTGCGCGTGCGTGCTGCTCGGCGCCCGCAGCAGGCGCGAGACCGGCGCGGTGCGGTCGAGCTGCGCGGCGAGCTGGAGCGCGCGGCCGGCGTCGAGGATCCCCCAGCCGAGGTCCGGCTGCCAGCCGCTGCCCGCGGGCTGACGGGCGGTCTCCTCGATCGCGCGGATCACGCCGACGGCGCCGAGCGGCGGATTGAGGTGGCGCATCAGCGCGGCGACCGCGGTGACCATCGGCGCCGCCATCGAGGTGCCCTGGAGGTAGCCGTAGCGGCGGTCCCCGTGGAAGTCCGCGCGGCAACCGCACGGCGGGCGCGGCGGGATCAGCGAGCCGGTCTCGAGGTCGTTGAGGTTCTGCGTGAAGGCGCCGAAGATCCCGGGCGGCCCGCCGGCGCCGGTGCCGCGGAAGGCGCCGTAGGCGGCGAGCGAGATCTGCGTGCCGAAGCCCGCGAACGACGCGCGCCGGTCGTCGAAGTCCGCGGCCGTCACCGAGAGCCCCTTGCCGCTGCCGACCTGCGGCCCGGTCCCGCTCGGCTGCAGGACGTCCGACGGGTAGCCCTGCTCCTGCGTCGGGTTGTCGGCGGCCGCGGCGACCATCACGACGCCGTGCTGGTAGGCGTAGTCGATCGCGCTCACGACCGCCTGGCTCGGCGGCGTGCTGCCGTCCGTGCCGAAGCTCATGTTGATCGCGTCGGCGCCGTGGTCGGTGGCGTAGACGATCGAGGCCGCGACGCTCGAGTCCGTCAGATCGGAGCGGATGTCGAGGATCTTGCAGTGCAGCCCCGCCCCGGCCAGGCCGACGCCGTTGTCGCCCTCGCCACAGGCGAGCGAGGCGACGTGCGTGCCGTGGCCGAGCGAGTCGGTCGTCGCCGAGCCGGAGTCGCCAGGGTCGAAGTCGGCGGTCCCGGCGATCTGGTCGGTCAGCTCGGGATGCGAGGTCTCGATCCCGCTGTCGATGATCGCGACGACCGCGCCGTCCCCGCGGCTGATGTCCCAGGCGGCGGGCAGGTTCTCCCGCGGCGCCCACCACTCGACGGTCGTCCCGGGCGGCGTGCCCGCGGCGGTCTCGAGATCGGTCAGCGCGGGATCGTTGGGGTCGTAGCGCAGGCGCGCGCGATGCTCGCTCTGCACGCTCGCGACGCGCGGGTCGCTGCGCAGGCGCTGGACGAGCGCGCGCAGGCTCTCGCCCGGGCGCGGGCGCACGGTGACGAGGCCGATCTGCGGGACGTCGAAGCCGGCGCGGCGGGCGCCCGCCCGCGCCGCGACCGCCTGGGCCGCCGCCGCGTGCGCGCCGTGCGGCGAGCGCAGCAGCACGAGCAGCCGGCCGGTCCGCGGCGCCTGGGCGGCCGCGGCGGGGGGCGCGAGCGCAGCGAGCGCCGCGCAGCAGATGAGCATGACCGCGCGCCTCATCGCGTGACGACGATAACCCCGGCGACGGCGTTCCGATGCGGTTCGGTGCGCAGCCACCAACCTGCACGGGGCCGCGGCGTTAGGGCTGCTGACGTCGACGACGTCCGCGCTAGCCCCCCGGCCCGGTCGCATCGCACGCCCCGTGGTGCGACCGGGCTACGCGCGGCTCAGAACCCGAGCGCGAACTTGGCGTCCTCGCTCATCTTGTCCGGCGTCCACGGTGGCTGGAAGACCATGGAGGAGTCGACCGACTCGACGCCGTCGAGCTCGCCGACGAACTCCTCGATCTGCTCGCTGACCTGGGGGCCGATCGGGCACCCCGGCGAGGTCAGCGTGAACGTGACGTGCACGTGACCGCCGTCGACCTCGACCCCGTAGATCAGCCCGAGCTCGACGAAGTCAAGACCCAGCTCGGGGTCGATGACGTTGGTCAGCGCGTCCTCTACGTCTTCGACGGTGGGCATGCTGCGAGTGTAGCCACGGCTCCCGAGGGGTAGGTTGTCGGGCCATCGTTCGCTTCGAGGGACAGGCAGCGACGCTGCGGTGCTCCGGCGACGAGGACCTCTCCACACAGGCCCTGCGCCGCCAGGCGCTCTCGCAAGCGCTCACGACCGAGCGCGACGTGCTCGTCGACCTGGCCGCGCTCGAGTTCGCCGACAGCTCGTTCCTGCTGGACCTCGCGATGGTCGCGCGACGGCTGCGCCACTGCGACCGCACGCTGCACCTGCGCGACGCGCAGCCGCACGTGCTCGCGCTGATCGTGCGCGTCGGGCTGGACCGCCTGCCCGGCGTGGCGATCGACGGCGGCGCGCCGGCGCTGGCCTAGCTCCGGGCTTGCGTAGCCTGTAGCGCGCCGATGATCCTGCTGCTGCTCGTCCTGCTGTTCATCGCCGTGCCGATCCTGGAGATCTACGTGATCATCCAGGTCGGCGAGGCGATCGGCGTGCTGTGGACGATCGTGCTGCTCGTCGCCGACTCGGTGCTCGGGTCGATGCTCATGCGCTCGCAGGGGCGTGCGGCGTGGCGGCGCTTCAACGCGGCGATCGCGCGCGGCAGGCCGCCGGCCCGCGAGGCGCTCGACGGCGTGCTCGTCGTCTTCGGCGGCGCGCTGCTGCTGGCGCCCGGGTTCGTGACCGACGGGCTCGGCGTCGTGCTGCTGCTGCCGCCGACGCGCGCCGTGGTGCGGCGGTTGCTCGTGCGCTCGCTGCTGCGGCGTGGGCGGCTGGCGACCTCGTACCGGCGCTCGCGCTTCATGCGCGGCGCCGACGTCGAGGGCACCGCCGAAGAGGTCGACCAGCGGTTCCTGCGATGAGCGTCCTGGATCCAGAGCTCGAGCGGCCGCGCCCGCTCGCGGGCGCCGGAGCGAGCGACGCTGTGACGTTCGCGTTCGCCGACCCGGCTGCGGAGCTGTACGGCGTCGCGCGGCTCGGGCTCACCGAGGGCGGCGCGAGCGGCCTCGTCGTGCTCTTCCAGGGTGGCGAGCCGGTGTGCGTGCTCGCCGACGGCGGCGTGCCGGTCGAGGACGCCGCCTCCTGGGAGGCGGTGCGCGCGGCGGGGCTGTCCACGACGGTCGAGGAGCCGCTGCGGTCCTGGCGCGTGCGGCTCGAGTCGCAGGAGGCGGCGTTCGACCTCGCGTTCGCGGCGACCGGGCCCATCGCCGAGCTCTCGCCGGAGGACGCGGCGGCGAAGGCCGGCGGCATGCTGGGCTACGAGCAGCCGTGCCGCGTGCGCGGAAGCGTGTCGGCCGGCGGGCGCGGGTTCGAGATCGCATCGGGCCTCGGGCAGCGCGGCCATTCGTGGGGCGCGCCGGACTGGGAGCGGATCGGCCTGGCGCGGACGCTGTCGGCGTGGTTCGACGACGGCCTGGCCGTCTCGCTCGTCGCGGTGCGCGGCGCCCGCGCCAAGGGCGCCCACGGCGCCGAGGCGGTGGCGGCGACGATCCTCGAGCCGGCCGTCGACGGCGGCGAGCCGCGCGCCGTACAGGTCCCCGATCCGTTGCTCTCGACGACCTACGACGCGGACGGCCGCCAGCGGCGCGCGGGCCTCGAGATGTATCCGGACCCGGAGGGTTACGCGCGGCGGATGGCGGGCGAAGTCGTGTGCGGCAGCTCGCTGGACCTCGGGCGGCTGCGGCTGGACTGCGCGTTCTTCCGCTGGCGGATGGAGGGGCGCGTCGGCGTCGGGCGCTACGACGTGCTGCGGCGCGTGGACGCCTCGTGAGCGGTGCGGGCTTCGAGGCGGTCGTCAGCGACTTCGGCGGCGTCCTCACTTCTCCCCTGGTCCGCTCGTTCGCGGCGTTCCAGGACGAGGCCGGGATCCCGCTGGAGGCGCTCGGCGAGGCGATGGCGCGCGTGACCGAGCGCGACGGCGCGAACCCGCTGTTCGAGCTCGAGTGCGGGCGCATGACCGAGGTCGACTTCCTCGCGCGGCTGGGCGCGCAGCTCTCCCGCGATCTCGGCCGGCCCGTCGAGATGCACACCTTCTCCGAGCGCTACTTCGCGAACCTCGACCCCAACGAGGAGATGATCGCCTTCCTGCGCTCGCTGCGCGACGCGCACGGCCTGCGCCTGGCGATGCTCACGAACAACGTGCGCGAATGGGAGCCGCGCTGGCGCGCGATGCTGCCGGTCGACGAGCTCTTCGAGCTGGTCGTGGACTCCGCGTTCGTCGGCATGCGCAAGCCCGACCCCGCGATCTACGAGCTCACGTGCTCGCGGCTGGGCGTCGCGCCGGGCGCGTGCGTGTTCGTCGACGACTTCGAGCACAACTGCGAGGCCGCGCGCGCGGTCGGCATGACGGCGGTCTGGTTCCGCGACACCGCGCAGGCGATCGCGGACGTGCGCGCCGCGCTCGACGGCGCGGCCTGACGCGCTCGCGCGCGAGTCCGGCGCCGCGAGGCCGGGCTAATTCTCCGAGCCGAGCCGGTCCCAGAGGTAGAGCTCGAGGCACTCGCTCGCGAGCTCCAGCGCGCGCTCGCGCGAGAGGAACGGCAGGACGGTGTCGAGCGCCTGCTCCTCCGCCACCCCGCAATCGAAGGCCTCCTCGCCGCGGAAGCCGGCCGCGATCTTCAGCGCCTCGCGGCGGTTGTCGCCGAGCGTCGGGAAGACGTTGACGAGGAAGTCGCGGTTGGCGATCGGCTGGCCCACCTCGAGCGAGGCGTGCCAGGCGGCGAGCATCGAGAGGTCGTGCTCGTCGAGGTCCGCCACGGCCTTCACGTAGTGGGACTCGAGCTCCGGCTCGGGGATCTCGTCGACCCACGCGCGCACGATCTCGCCGAGCAGCTGCCGGCGGGCCTCACGGCCGACGGACTCCGCGATCACGCGGATCGCGTCCTGCGGTTCGATGAAACAGAGCGGCATCTCAGCTCCCGAGGCTGCTGGAGGGAAGGTGACGGGGGCAAGGTAGGCGGCGGGTCGGACGGCAAAGCCGCGGCGGCGCCGGCGCCGCCGCGGCTTCACACGACCGGCTTCGCCTGGCGCACGCGGACGCGGCGCGAGGTGCCGGGGCGGCGGAACGTGTAGCGCGTGACAAATGGCGGTGACGGTCAGGGGGATTCGAAGCCGAACTCGCCGCCGGCGGGGGCCGAGGACGTGTTGCTGGGCGAAGGCTGGGTGGCAGGCTGCGGGCCGGCCACGGGCGGCGCCGCCGGCTGCTCCGGCGCGGACTCGACGGGATCGACGAGAGGCTCCGAGGCGGCGCCCCGAAGCGGCGCGTGGCGGTGGTGGGCCCTGCGGTGCGGCGGCACAGGAGCCGCTGCCGATGCGGAGCGCGGCTCCACGCGCGTGCCCGCCGGTTCGGCAGCGGGTGCAGGCTCCGCAGCCGCTGCGGGAAGCGCGCGGGGCGCGACGGCCCGGTGATGCGCGACGTGCGCGTGCGGG
>DASTWP010000242.1:0-8409 GCA_035765835.1 Solirubrobacteraceae bacterium | reverse complement strand
GTGGCCGGTCGCCTTCCCCCCGGCCCGCCCGGAGGTCACCCTGCCACGGGTCGTCGCCCGCGCCGGCCGCCGCCAGCTCCACGTCGCCGAGACCGAGAAGTACCCGCACGTCACGTACTTCTTCGGTGGCGGCGAGGAGGCGCCGCAGGACGGCGAGCGGCGCGAGCTCGTCCCCTCGCCGCGCGACGTGCCGACCTACGACCACAAGCCGCAGATGAGCGCGCGCGCCGCGGCAGCCGCGTTCGTGGCGGCATGGCGCGAAGACGAGCCGGGCTTCGGGATCATCAACTTCGCCAACCCCGACATGGTCGGGCACACGGGCGTGATCCCGGCCGCGGTGCAGGCGATCGAGACCGTCGACGCGTGCCTCGGCGACGTGGTGGAGGTCGTGCGGGAATCCGGCGGCGCGCTCGTGATCACGGCCGACCACGGCAACGCCGACCACATGCTCGAGCCGGACGGATCGCCCAACACCGCGCACTCGCTGAACCCGGTGCCCCTGATCGTCACCGCCGAGGGCGCGGTGCTGCGCGACGGCGGGATCCTCGCCGACGTAGCGCCGACGGTCCTCGAGCTGCTCGGGATCGAGCAGCCGCCGCAGATGACCGGTCAGTCGCTGATCACGTCAGAGGCGCCCGCCTCCGACCCCCACATGGGCGCCTCCGGCACCCGCTAGCGCTGAACCAGGCGGCGCGCGTGGCGCGCGGTCGCCTCGTGCGACCACGCGGCGAAGCGCTCCTCGAACTGCTCGTGCTCGACCGAGACGCCGTTGAAGGCCCATCCGGTCAGGTCGACGAGCGCCTCGACCTCGTGGGGAGCCAGCTCGCGGCCGGCCTCCTTGGCGGCCATGGCGTCCTGGACGTGCTGCGGCAGCCGCTCGGCCGGCGGCCACTCGAACCCGGGTCGGCTGAGCGTCCTCATGCGCCCTGCATCGGCAGCGCCCCGCGTTGGCTGTAGCCGCGCGTCAGGTCGTGTCGATGATCTTCTCGACCCAGGCCGGCAAGAGGGCGAGCACGCGCGGGTCGACGTGGTGCGCGGCGTCGGTCTCGTGGTACTCGACCGGCACGCCCGCCTGGCGCAGCGCGTCGTGCGCCTGGCGGCCGAATCCGACCTCGATCACCGGGTCGCGGCGGCCGTGCGTGATGAACACCGGGAGGTCCGGGCGGTCGAGGTCGGGCTCCCAGGCGCCGGGGACGACCGGCATGAAGCCGCTCATCGCGATGAGCCCCGCGGGCGTGGGCCGGCCCCTGCCGAGCGCGAGCGCATAGGACATCACCGCGCCCTGCGAGAAGCCGCCGACGATCGTGCGCTCCCACGGGACGCCGAGCTCGCGCTGGAGCAGCTCGTAGCTCGCCGCGAACGTCTCCGGGTCCGGGAAGCCGACGCGCGAGACCACGTACCAGTGCCGCCCGCCCGGCGGGAGCGCGAGCGGGCCGCCGGGCGTGATGCCGACCAGGCGCCGGCCGGGGTCGAGGATGTCGAGGAAGGGGAGGAGATCGTGCTCGTCCGAGCCGCGGCCGTGGACGAGCACGAGCGCGCCCTCGGGCTCGCCGGCGGCGGGCCGCTCGATGCGGACGAGGTCGCTCACGCGGTGGCTTGCGCGCGCGGGTTGCGCAGCGGCGTGAGGAGCCGCTCGAGCTCGTCGCGACGGGCCTCGTACTGCGGCGGCAGCTTCAGCGCCTCGCCGAGCGAGTCGACCGGCTCGTCGTAGCCGAAGCCGATGTCGCGCGAGGCCAGCTCGAACAGCACGCCGCTCGGCTCGCGGAAGTAGACCGAGTGGAAGTACTGCCGGTCGATGATCTGCGTCGGGTGCGCGCCGGCGGCGGCCGCGCGCTCGCGCAGGGCGCTCAGCTCGCCGTCGTCCGCGACCGACCAGGCGACGTGGTGCACCGTGCCCGCATTGGTCACGCCGCGTTGCGCCGGCGGCGCGTCGTAGTCGAGCAGCGCGTGGCGCTCGGCGCCCTGCACGCGCCATGCCGCGCCCGCGCCCTCGAAGCCCAGCGCCTGAAGCAGCGGCGCGCTCGCCTCGGGCGCGACGCCGTAGGCGCGTACGCCGTGGAAGCCCAGGAGCGCGTGCTCGGGCGGGATGCCTTCGGCGCGCGCGGTCAGGGGCGCGTCGCCGACCGCGACCGCGACCAGCTCGTGGCGCAGGCCCTCGAAGTCGGCGAAGGCCAGCGAGCCGTCGACGCGCTCGGTCGAGACGCCTTCGTCGCCGAGCCGCTGCTCCCAGAACGCGAGCGCGTCCTCGGAGCCCACGCGCCAGCGGATCGTGTGGACCATCCCCGCGCCGGCGTGGCCGGGCGCGGCCTGCGGGAACTCGAAGAACGTGAGGATCGAGCCCGGCGTGCCGCGCTCGTCGCCGAAGTACAGGTGGTAGACGTCGGGCTGGTCGAAGTTGACGGTCTTCTTGACCAGGCGCAGGCCTAGCCCGCGCGCGTAGAAGTCCACGTTGCGCGGCGCGTCCGCGGTGATCGCGGTGACGTGGTGAAGGCCCTCTGGTCGCATCGTCTCCATCCGGCTACACTGATCGTTGCACACGCAACTGTCGAATGGCAACCGCCCGCGCTGGTACGGTGCCGCCGGCAAGACGGGTGAGCTTCCCGCTTATGGCCGCAATCACGCACAGCTCCGAATCCGCCGCCAGGGCCACGCTCGACGAGCGCGAGCTGCGCGCCTGGCGCGGGATGCTGCGCGTCCACGGCTCGCTGACGAAGGCGCTCGACGCGCAGCTCGAGGCCGCGCACGGCCTCCCGCTGACGTCCTACGAGGTGCTGATGTACCTCGCCGACGCGCCCGAGCAGCGGATGCGGATGAGCGACCTCGCCAGCTCGGTGATCCTCAGCCGCAGCGGGCTCACGCGCCTGGTCGACCGGCTCGAGCGCGAGGGCCTGCTGGAGCGCCAGTCGTGCCCGTCGGACGCCCGCGGCGCGTTCGCGAAGCTCACCGACGCGGGTCGCGAGCGGCTCGCCGCCGCGCGGGCGACGCACCTCGAAGGCGTCCGCGAGCTGTTCCTCGCCCGCCTCACGCCCGAGCAGCTGGACGCGCTCGGCGAGGTGTGGGAGCAGCTCCTCCCCGGCGCCGCGCACGCGCCCGGCCCCGCCTGCGGCTGAGCCCGCGCTGCTGGGAGGCACCGCGGCGGCCACACGCGGAGGACTCTTGACGCCTGCCAACGATCTTCTATACTCAGGCTTAGATTTTCTGTCCGATCGTAGGAGGTTTCCTGATGGCACTCGTTCGCTGGGAGCCGGTCCGCGAGCTCGCGTCGATCCAGGGCGAGATGAACCGGTTGTTCAACAGCTTCTTCGACAACCCGACGCCGCATGCGAACGGCGCCCTGCGCCGCTGGCTGCCGGCGACGGACCTCGTCGAGAGCGGTGACCACTTCGTCCTGCGAGCCGACCTGCCCGGGCTCTCCGAGGAGGACGTCAAGGTCGAGCTCGAGGACGACGTGCTGACCATCTCCGGCGAGCGCAGGTCCGAGCTCGAGGACAAGAAGGACGGCTACGTGCGCGTCGAGCGGGCCTTCGGCGCCTTCCGCCGCTCGCTGACGCTGCCCGAGGGCGTCGACCCGGAGGCGATCCAGGCGTCGTTCGACAAGGGCGTCCTCGAGGTCCGCATCCCCAAGCCGGAGGAGCGCAAGCCGCGCCGCGTCGCGATCACCGTCGGCGACAAGCCGGCGACGGTCGAGGGCGAGGGCCAGGAGAAGCTCGAGGCCTAGTTCCGCTCGTCACGGCGGCGCCGGAGCACCCACCAGAACCCGGCGCCGCCCAGCAGCACCAGCGCCAGGCCGATCAGGCCCGAGGTCTTGAGGTAGGTCTCGGCGGTGTGCCCGAGGTAGTACGACGCGAGGCCGATGCTCGTCGCCCAGGCGATGCCGCCGAGCGCGTTCCAGAACAGGAACACCGGCCAGCGCATGTGGCTCGCGCCGGCCAGCCACGCCGCCGTGATCCGCAGGCCGGTGATCCAGCGGCCGAGGAACACGGCCTTCGGCCCGTGGCGCTCGAAGAACGGCTCGCCGACCGCGAGGACGCGGAGCCGGTGGCGATGCAGCGGGCCGGGCGCGCTCAGCGCGCGCCGGCCGATCCTGCGCCCGAGCGCGAAGCCGACGTTGTCGCCGACGATCGCGGCCGCCGCGGCGAGCGCGATCACGAGCTCGATGCTGAGGTCGCCCTTCGCAGCGACGACCGAGGCGGTGATGAGCGCGGTCTCGCCGGGCAGCGGGATCCCGGCGGTCTCGACCGCGATCAGCAGGAAGAGCACCGGGTAGCCGATGCTCTGCGCCACGTCGATGAAGGTCGCGGTCAAGCACCGCTTCTACCATGCGCGCGTGACCGGTCCGTTCGGGATAACCGCCCGCGACCCCGCGTCGCGGGCCCGGGCCGGCGTCCTGCGCACCGCCCACGGCGAGGTCCGCACGCCCGCGTTCGTGCCGCTGGCGACGAAGGCGACCGTGCGCGGGCTGCTGCCGGCCGAGGTCGCCGCCCTCGGCTACGAGATGGTGCTCGGCAACACGTTCCACCTGCACCTGGACCCGGGCGAGGAGCTGATCGAGCGCGCCGGGGGGTTGCACGAGTTCATGGGCTGGCGCGCCCCGATCGTCACCGACTCCGGCGGCTTCCAGGTCTTCTCGATGGGCCACGGCACGGTCGCGGACGAGATCAAGGGTCGCTCGCCGGCAGGCCCCGAGCGGGTGCCGGAGGCGCCAAGTGGCGCCGGAGGCGGGCCCCGCGCTCGTTCTCGCGGCAGGGTGCTCTCGATCGCCGAGGAGGGCGTGCGCTTCCGTTCCTACCTCGACGGCGGCGAGCGCTTCCTCGCGCCGGAGACCTCGATGCAGATCCAGGCGCGGCTCGGCAGCGACCTCGCGCTGGTCTTCGACGAGTGCACGCCGTTCAACGTCAGCCGCGACTACACCGCGCGCTCGACCGAGCGCACGCACCGCTGGCTGCGCCGCTGCCTGGACTGGCACGGCGAGCACGGCCCCGGCGGCCAGCTCGTCTACGGCATCGTGCAGGGTGGCGTCCACGAGGACCTGCGCACGGAGTCGGCGGAGGCGATCGCCGCGAGCGGCTGCGACGGCATCGCGATCGGCGGCTCGCTCGGCGCGACCAAGGACGAGATGTACGAGGTCGTCGGCTGGGCGACCGCAGTCCTCGGTGGGCCGGACGAGATCAGGCCCCGGCACCTGCTCGGCATCGGCGAGATCGACGACCTGATCCGGGGCGTCGAGCTGGGCATCGACACGTTCGACTGCGCGATGCCGACGCGCCTGGGCCGTCACGGCATGGCGCTCGTGCCCGAGCCCGAGCGGCGCTGGCGCGTGGATCTCGCCAAGCCGCGCTACAAGGACAGCACGGAGCCGATCATGGAGGGCTGCCCGTGCCCGAGCTGCGCGGCGGGCTTCACGCGCGGCTACCTGCGCTACCTGGCGCACGCGCGCGAGCTGCTCGGCATGCGGCTGCTCACGCTGCACAACCTCGCCTTCGTGGCCCGCGTCATGGCCGACCTGCGCGCAGCGATCGCCGCCGGCACGCTGCCTGAGACCGCGGCGGCGCTGCGTGCGGGCGCGGCGCCGGGGACTAGCGCGTGTTGTCCTGCACGAGCTGGTCGAGCGCGTCGACCGACTGGTTGACGTCGCGGTAGACGACGTCGCGAAGCTGGACGGAGTTGCCCGTGTTCGACGTCGCGACGACCGCCGCGAGCCCGCCCGCGAGCACGATCAGCAGCAGCACGACGAGGACGGCGAAGCGCCGCGCGGCGCTGCGCCGCCGCGGGCGCTGCTCGCGCGGCGGCAGCGGCTCGTACGGCTCGGGGTAGGCGGCCGGCGCGGGCCGCGGCTGCCGGGGCGGGCGCGGCTGGCGGGGCTGCACCGCGCCCGGAGTCAGCCGCGTCGAGGCGGTGACCGGGGCGCCGACGCCCGGGGAGACGGAGGTCGCGACGGTCGCCGGCCCGATCCCGCGCGCGCCGTCGACGAGCGCCTCGCGCATCGCTTCCGCGCTCGGGTAGCGGTCGCGCGGGTCGAGCGCCAGCGCCTGCTGGACGGCCGCCGAGAGCTGCGGCGGCACGTCGCCGGCGAGCGCGTGCAGCGGCGGCGGCGCCTCGCTCTGCTGCTTGAGCGCGAGCTCGGTCAGCGACTGCGCCTCGTAGGGCAGGCGCGCGGAGATCAGCTGGTAGGTCACGACGCCGAGCGAGTAGAGGTCGGCCGCCGGTCCCGCCTCCTCGCCGGTCGCCTGCTCGGGCGCGAGGTACGCGGCGGTGCCGATGACCGAGCCGACCTGCGTGATCTGCGACTCGTCGCTGACGGCCTTGGCGATGCCGAAGTCCGCGAGCTTGACGACGCCCTCCTCGTTGCGCAGCAGGTTCGCCGGCTTGACGTCGCGGTGCACGACGCCGTTGCGGTGCGCGTACTCGAGACCGCGGCACGCCTGGCCGACGATCGCCAGCGCCTCGGAGACCGGCAGCCCGCCGCGGTCGCGCAGGATCTCCGCCGCCGACTGGCCGCGCACGTACTCCATGACGATGTAGTGGCGCCCGGTCGCCTCGTCGAGGCCGAAGTCGAACACCTGCACCACGTTCGGATGCACGAGCCGGGCCGCCGCGAGCGCCTCGCGGCGGAAGCGCTCGACGAACTGGCGGTCGTCGGCGAGGTGCTCGGCGAGCAGCTTGATCGCGACCTCGCGCTCGAGGCGGCGGTCGTAGGCGAGCACCACCGTCGACATGCCGCCGACGCCGATGCGCTCGCCGAGCTCGTAGCGATCCGCGAGCGGCGAGGCCATCAGCCGCCTCCGGGCGTCGTCGTCGTGACGCCGGCGCCCGCTCCGCCGCCGTCGCCGGCGCCCGCGCCGCCGTTGTTCGTCGTCGTGGTCGGCGGCGGGGTCGTGGTCGTGCCGGTCGTCGTCGTCGGCGTGGTGGTCGTCTGCGTCTGCGTCGTCGTCGTCGGCGGCGGCGTGGTCTCGGTCTGCGTCGTGGTCGTCTCGGTCGTGACCGTCTGCGGCTGGGTCTGCGCCTGCGTGCACTGCGCCGGCGCGCGGCGCGCGAGGTTGTCGATGCCGTCCTTCAGCCGGCGGCGCAGCCGCGGATCGACAGTCGTCGGCAGGTTCGCGTAGTCGTTGTAGGCGTCCTGGACCGCCTGCGCCGCTGCCTGGCAGTGGCCGGCGTCGACCGCGTTGGCGACGCGCTGGAAGTCGTTCTGGAGCGCTCCGGAGGCACCCGAGGGGATCAGGTGGCGGTTGGTGGTGCCGCAACCGACGGCCACGCTCGCGGCGACGCCGAGGATGGCCGCGGCGACGTAGGGGACTGGCCGCATCCTCATTGACCGTACTCCAGCCGCTCGGCGAGCGAATCCGGGAGGCGGGCGGAGCGGATCGCCGCCTGCGCCCCGGAGACGTCGTAGGGCGTGCGGCGCCAGTCCGCGATCCAGCGCGCGGTGTCCAGCAGCAGCCACGCGGCGCGCGGATCGCCGTCGCGCGGCTGGCCGACGCTGCCCGGGTTCAGCAGCCACTCGCCTTCGGAGACGTCCATGGCCTCACCGGCCCGGCGCGGCTCGCCGGTCGCCGGCTCGCCCTCGGGACGCACGAACGACAGCGCCACGTGGCTGTGCCCGACGAGGTTCACCCGATCGCTGGTCTTGTCGAGGCAGAGCTCCGCGAGCAGGGCGCTCAGCACGTACTCCCAGATCGGGTCGCGCGGGCTCGCGTGGTAGAGGCCGACCGAGCGCGCGCGGCCGCGCGGCGCCAGCGACTCGAGCCACTCGACGTGCTCGCGCGCGATCACCTCGCGCGTCCACTGCGCCGCCATCGCCGCACCGCGCGAGAACTCCTCGAGCGAGAGCTCGCCGGTCACCGCGAGGTCGTGGTTGCCCGCGAGGCAGACGTCGGCGTGCTCGCGCGTCAGCGCGCAGCAGTCGTTCGGGTCCGCGCCGTAGCCGACGACGTCGCCGAGGCACCAGATCTCCTGCGCATCGGTGCGCGCGACCTCCGCGAGGACGGCCTCGAACGCGTGACGGTTGCCGTGGATGTCGGAGACGATCGCGACTTGCATCGGGTCCGTAGGGTGTGAGCGTGCGGCGCGTACGGGCTTGCGTGGCGGCGGCGGCGGCCTTGGCGGGAGCCGAGGCGGCCGTTGCCCTGCTGCGGCCGCGTGGGATGCTGCCCGCGCCCGCGACGGTGCAGGCCACATCGTACTTCAGCCCGGAGCAGATCCGCCGGGCGCGCCGGTTCCGCCGCCCGCAGCTGGCGATCGCGCTGGCCTCGACGGCGCTGGAGAGCCTGCTGCTCGCGCGGCTCGCCGCCCGCCGCCCGCCGCGCCGTGAGATGCGCGCGCCCGCCGCCCGCGCCGCGCTCGCCGGCGCGGCGCTCTCGGCCGGCCTGACCGTCGCGACGCTCCCGCTCGCGGCGCTGGCGCGCCGGCGCG
>DASTWP010000241.1:0-7564 GCA_035765835.1 Solirubrobacteraceae bacterium | reverse complement strand
CGAGGTTCGAGAGGCCGACGCCGGCCGTCGCCGCCGCGAACGGCACGCGCCGCAGCAGCCGCGGCTGCAGCACCGGGTCCGGGTGACCCAGCTCGCGGCGCGCGAACAGCACGAGCAGCGGCAGCAGCGCCACGGCGGCGGCCGCGCGCCCGCCGCTGCCGATCGCGCCCGGGTTCAGCAACAGCGCCACGTCCGCGAGCACCACGCACAGCAGGCCGGCGCCGAGCGCGTCGAACGGGGCGCTCACGCCGGCCGGGCGCGGCCGCGCGACGAGGGCGCGACGCCCCAGCACGAGCGCCGCCGCGACCATCGGCACGTTGACGGCGAAGATCCCCTGCCACCCGAAGAGCCCGACGAGCAGCCCGCCGATCGGCGGTCCCGCTGCGGCGGCGATGCCGATCGCGGCGCCGAACATCCCGAAGCCCGCCGCGCGCCGGTGCTCGGGCAGCAGCTCGCGCAGCAGCGCCATCGCGTTGGGGAACACCAGCGCGCCCGCCGCCGCCTGCGCCACGCGCAGCGCGATCAGCACCGCCAGCGACGGCGCCGCCGGGGCGATGACCGAGGCGACGCCGAACGCCCACAGGCCGCCGAGCACCAGCGGGCGCCGGCCGAGCCGGTCGCCGAGCTTGCCGGCCACCGGCTGCAGCGCCGCCATCGCGATCAGGTAGCTCGTCACGAGCCAGCTCACCGCCGCGATGCCGTCGTGGAAGGAGTGCCCGACGTCCGGCAGCGCGACGGCGACCATCGTCGAGTTCAGCGGCATCAGCATCGCGCCGAGAGCGACCGCGACGAGCACGGCGCGCTCGCTGGGCGCCGCCGCGGGCGCGACGGGACGCGCCGTGCCCGCAGGGAGTGTCGTCACTTCAGACGAGGCGGACGATCCCGGCCGTGCCGTCGACCTCGATCTCGGCGCCGTCGGGGATCGCGCTCGTCGCGACGTCCGTCCCGACGACCGCGGGGATCCCGTACTCGCGCGCGACGACCGCGCAGTGGCTGAGCGCGCCGCCGGTGTCGGTCACGATCGCGGCCGCCACGCCGAACAGCGGCGTCCACGGGGGCGACGTCGTCTCGGTCACGAGCACCTCCCCGGACGCGAGCCGCTCGGCCTCCGCCAGCGAGCGGATCACGCGCGCGCGCCCGCGCACGACGCCGGCCGACCCCGGGGCGCCGCGGAGCTCGCCCGGCGCCTGCGGCGGCGCCGGCGGGACGCCGAAGAACTTGCCGATGAAGCGGCCGATCGGCGAGTCCGGCGGCGGGCCCGGCGGGAGCGTCCCGAGGTGGCGCGGCACGTCCATGGCCCGCTGCTGCTCGAGCTCCGTGCGGCGCAGCGCCACGAGCTCGCGCATGTCCGCCATCCCGGGGCTCGCCATCGCCTCCTCGAGCTCGACGGGCTCCAGGAAGAAGACGTCGTCCGGCCGCGACAGCGCGTCCGCGAGCGCGAGCCGGCGCCCGCACTCCATCAGCACGCAGCGCACGCGATAGCCGCCGCAGAAGTCGATGTAGTACGCATGGTCCTCGGTGATCACGGCGCCGACCTGCGCCGCCGCGAGCATCCCTTCGAACTGCTCGCGGACCGGCGCCGGGTAGCCCTGGAGCGTCTCGCGCGCCGCCGCGATCGCGGCCTCGCGCTCGTCGGCCTTCTCGCGGGTGGCGATCGCGGGAGCCTCGCCGTCGGGGCGTCCCATCAGGTCCTTGATGACCTTGATCGCGGGCGTCGGGTCCTCGATCCAGCTCGGCGAGCTGAGGTTGACGCCGTGGCCGCGCTGGCCGAACTCGTCGAGGTGCTTGCCGAGCGCGTCGAGGAAGTCGCGGCCGGGGCCGGTCTCCTCGAGCGCCGCCGGCACCTCGTGCGCGGCGCGGCGCTCGAGCACGTCTTGCACCTCCGGCGCGGTCAGCGCCTTGCGGCTCAGTCGCCAGAGCCCCTGGTCGCCGCGCACGGTCAGGCTGTCGAAGCCCCCGAGCATGCGCATTGAGTCGAGCAGCGCGCTGCCCTCGAAGAGCGCGCGGCACATCTCGTCGAACTCGCTGACCGCGATGTAGGACGGCAGCACGGTCAGGAAGTGCAGCTCCCACAGGCGCCCGAGCCGGCGCCAGGTCTCGCGCAGGTGCGCGGCCAGGTCGGCCTCGCTCGAGCCGGCGAGGTCGAACGCCGCCCACCACGCCAGGTGCTCGCGGATCTCCGGCAGCAGGTCGTCCTCCCACAGCGAGCCCAGGCGGCCGATCGCACCCATGAGGTTCGCCTCGGCGCGGCGTCCGAGCTCCTCCATCTCCTCCGGCGGGAGCAGCTTCGGGACGATCGCCTGGTACTGCCAGCCGTTGATCACCGTCATGCGCACCTCGTCGAGGGGGAGCTCGTATGCGCGCGCGCCGAACGTGAAGCCGGCGCCGAGGCGGACGATGACGGCGCCGTCCATCGGCGTCAGCGCCTCGGGGAAGTGCATGCGGTCGTGCTCCCAGAACTGCTGCGGATCGTCCGGGCGCGACCACTGGACCGGGAACTCCGGCGGCACGGGGATCGGCGCGCCGGGTGCGAGGGTCTGCGTCTGCTGCATGGTGCTGCTCCTGACTACGAGAGAGTGGTGATCGGTCGGCACTGCAAGAGGTGGAGGCGGCCGTCCGCCCAGGCGGCCTCGATGTCGACGGGATGGCCCATCTCCGCCTCGACCGAGAGCGCCAGCCCTGCGGTCTCGAGCGCCTGCGCGTCCTCGAGGCACGCGAGCGCGCGCAGCGAGGCCGGGACGTCGACCTCGCGCGTGCCCTCGCCCGCGGCGACGGTCATCCGCCGCTTCACGGCGATCGCTCGGTCGACCAGCGCGGGGCCGTCGCGGTGGAGGACGTAGGCGTCGGGGGTGACGGTGCCGCCGACGAGCGACTCGCCGAGGCCCCACGTCGCGTTGACGACGATGCGGTCGCGGTCGCCGGTGACCGGGTCCGCGGTGAACGCGACGAGCGCGACGTCGGCGAGCACGAGCGCCTGCACGAGGACGGCGCACTCCGCCGCCTCGCAGAGCCCGTGGGCGCGGCGGTAGGCGAGCGCGCCGTCGGCCTGCGCGGAGGCGGCGCACGCCTCGACGCAGGTGACCACGGCGTCCTCTCCGCGCACGTGCAGGAACGTCTCGTGCTGGCCGGCGAACGATGCGGCGGCGCCGTCCTCGTCCACGCCCGAGGAGCGGACCGCGACGGCCGGCTTCTCCTCGCCGAGCCGCTGCGCCAGCTCGCGGTAGGCGGCGGCCGCGGTGCTCGCCGCCGTGCCGGCCGGCAGGCAGAAGCCCGGCGGCACCTCGAAGCGGGCCGCCAGCCGGCTCAGCTGCGCGGCCTTGCCACCGACGCGCGCACGATCGTGCGCGGCTGGCTCGCCGAGCCAGAGGACCTCCTCGAGCGCATCCATGACCATCCCCTGCGCTGACCATCTCACACCAGGGGTGCGCTTGTGAAGGGCCGCGCCGGGCCGCAAGGCGCCATGCCGGGATAGGCTCCGGCGCCCCATGGCAGAGACCCACAGCGCTCCGCACACCCGCACCGCCTCCTACCTCGCCGAGCCCGGCGAGGTGCGCCGCGTGCTGCTGCTGTACTCGGGCGGCCTGGACACGAGCGTGATGCTCAAGTGGATCCAGGACGAGTACGACGCCGAGGTCGTCGCGCTGACGATCAACCTCGGCCAGCCGGGCGAGGACTACGAGGTCGTCAAGGGCAAGGCGACGGCGCTCGGCGCGGTCGCCGCCGAGGTCGTCGACGCGCGCGAGGAGTTCGCGCGCGACTTCGTCGTGCCGGCGATCAAGGCCAACGCGATCTACGGACTCGGCTATCCGCTGTTCACCGCTCTGGGCCGCCCGTTGATCGCCAAGCTCGCCGTCGACTACGCGCGCCGGCACGGGTGCGACACGATCGCCCACGGCTGCACGGGCAAGGGCAACGACCAGGTGCGGATCGAGGCGACGGTCGCGACGCTCGCGCCGGAGCTGAAGGTGATCGCGCCGGTGCGCGGCTGGCAGATGGGCCGCGAGGAGGAGATCGCCTACGCGCGCGAGCACGGCATCCCGATCAAAGGCGGCGCCGAGCAGACGCCGTACTCGATCGACGACAACCTCTGGGGGCGCTCGTCGGAGGGCCGCTGGATCGAGGACCTCGGCCACGCGCCGGACGACGACGTCTTCCAGCTCGTGACGCGCCCGGAGCTCGCGCCCGACGAGCCGGAGGTCGTGACGGTCGGCTTCGAGGCCGGCGTGCCGGTCTCGCTGAACGGCGAGCGGCTCGGGATCGTCGAGCTGCTCGAGCGCGCCGCCGCGCTCGGGTGCCGCCACGGCGTCGGCATCGTCGACCACATCGAGGACCGCATCGTCGGCCTGAAGGTGCGCGACATCTACGAGGTGCCCGCGGCGGCGATCGTCCTGCCGGCGCACGCGGAGCTCGAGCGCCTCGTCTGCACGATCCACCAGAACCAGTTCAAGGGCGAGCTCGACCGCAAGTGGGCCTACCTGGTCTACGCCGGGCTGTGGTGGGAGCCGCTGCGCTCCGACCTCGACGCCTACATGGAGTCCGTGAACGCGCAGGTGACGGGGACGATCGGGATGCGGCTCTTCAAGGGATCCGCGCGCGTGGTGACGCGCGAGTCGCCGAACGCGGTCTACGACGCCGCGCTGGCGACCTTCGAGACCAGCGGCGGGCTGTTCTCGCAGCAGGCCTCGCCGGGCTTCATCGAGTTGTGGTCGCTGCAGTCGCGGATGGCGCACCGCCTGCGTTCGCGCGGCGCGGACGAGGGGTAGCGTTCCGCGCATGGGCTACAAGCTGCTCGGATACGTCGTCTGGAACGGCGCGAAGATCTTCCTGCGGCGCCGCTACGGCCACCTCGTCCCGCCGCGCGGCGCGCT
The DNA here is from genome assembly GCA_035765835.1 of Solirubrobacteraceae bacterium. Lineage (GTDB taxonomy): Bacteria > Actinomycetota > Thermoleophilia > Solirubrobacterales > Solirubrobacteraceae > JAOPZW01. The sequence goes on along the minus strand of DASTWP010000241.1, from coordinate 2,696 downwards.
GATCGGCGGCCTCGCGGGGGTCGCAGCGCTCGCGGTCGTGATGGGCGCGCGCAAGGCGAGCTCGTAGGGCCGGTTTCGTCCGGGGCGCGTGGCACGCTGCGCGCCATGGAGTCCGCCTTCCCGCTCGGCCCACCGCCCGACCCGCCGCTGCTCGCCGAACGGCGCGCGAGGCGCGCCGAGCTGGCCGAGCGCCAGGCCGTCGAGCGCCTGGCGGGCGCCGAGCGCGAGATCGCCGAGCTCCAGGCGCGGATCGCCGACCTCAACATCGAGCTCGCGAGCTCCGGGGCCGAGCGCGAGCGGCTCGCCGCGCTGCTGACGGAGCTCGACGAGGTGCGCGCCGCGCTGGCGGCGCGCGAGGCGCGCGAGGCGCAGATCGTCGCCATCGTGGCCCGCGTGGCCGCGGCCGCGCGCGAGGCGCGGGAGGGCGTGGAGCGAGAGCTCGCGCTGCGCGAGGCGGCCGACGCGGCCGCGACGTCCGAGCGCGCCGGCCGCGTCGCGGCCGAGCAGGCGCTCGCCGCCGAGCGGACCGCGCGCGAGGCCGCCTTCCGCGCCGCCGTCTCGTCCGGCGCGCCGGAGCCCGCCCGGCCGGTCGACCCCGCGGCCGAGGAGCTGATCGCCGGCCTCGCCGTGGCGGCGGAGCGCCTGCGGCGCGAGATCGGCCCCGCGGAGGAGCCCGAGGCCGAGGCTCCCGCCGCCGCCGCGCCCATCGCCGAGCCGCCCGTCGCGGAGCCGCCCGTCGCCGAGCCGCGCGCCTCCTGGTTCCAGCGCTTCCGCCGCCGTCGCCGCCTGCGCCCGCGGGCCGCATAGAGCACCCCGCAAAGTGGGCGAAACCACGCGCCGCCGCAGGCCGCGACCGTCCGGCCCGGCGCCTATCCTCGACACCCCGTGAGCACCCCCGGCTGCGCCCACCTGCACGTCCACTCCGAGTACTCGCTGCTGGACGGCGCGTGCAAGATCGACGCGCTGGCCGCGCGCGCCGCGGAGTTCGGCCAGCCGGCGCTCGGCCTGACCGACCACGGCGTGATGAACGGCGCGGTCGAGCTCTACCTCGCCGCCAAGAAGCACGGGATCAAGCCGATCGTCGGCTGCGAGATCTATCTCGTCGACGATCACACCGACCGCTCGGGCGGCCGCACCGAGCGCAACCACCTCACGCTGCTCGCCTCCTCGGACGCCGGCTACCGCAACCTCGTCAAGCTCTCCTCGGCCGGCTTCCTGGACGGCCTGCACCGCGGCAAGCCGACGCTGGACATGGGCCAGCTCGCCGCGCACGGCGAGGGCGTGATCGCGCTGACCGGCTGCCTGGCGAGCCGCTTCTGCCGGCGCCTGGTCGACGGCCGGGACGCCGAGGCGCGCGCCCACGCGGACGACCTGCTGCAGGCCTTCGGCGCCGAGAACGTCTACTTCGAGGTCCAGAAGAACGGCATCGCCGACCAGGAGAAGGCGAACGCCGGGATCGTCCGGATCGCGCGCGAGCTCGGGCGGCCGCTCGTGGGCACGGGCGACGTGCACTACCTGCGCCGCGAGGACTACCACCACCACACCGCGCTGCTGTGCGTGCAGACGAAGTCCACCCTCGCCGCGCCGAAGATGACGTTCGAGACGAACGAGTTCTACCTGCGCTCGAACGACGAGATGGCGAGCGCGTTCGCGGAGTGGCCCGAGGCGCTGGCATCGACGCTCGAGATCGCCGAGCGCTGCGACGTCGAGATGGAGCTCGGCAAGCAGCTGATCCCGCGCTACCTGCCCGACGGCGAGGACGAGGCCGCCTACCTGCGCGCGCGCGTGATGGAGGGCCTGCGCGAGCGCTACGGGGACCCGCCGCCTGCCGAGGCGCTCGAGCGCATGGAGATGGAGCTCGAGGTCATCGACCGCATGGGCTTCAACGCCTACTTCCTGATCGTGTGGGACTTCGTGAAGTGGGCGAAGGACCACGGGGTCGCCGTCGGCCCGGGTCGCGGCAGCGCCGCCGGCTCGCTCGTCGCCTACACGCTGCGGATCACCGACGTCGACCCGCTGCGCTACGGCCTGCTGTTCGAGCGCTTCCTGAACCCCGAGCGCGTGTCGATGCCGGACATCGACATCGACTTCTCCGTGCGCGGGCGCGAGCGCGTGATGCAGTACGTGGTCGAGCGGTACGGGCGCGAGTCGGTCGCGCAGATCGTCACGTTCGGCAAGATGTTCCCGCGCGCGGCGACGCGCGACGCGGCGCGCGTGCTCGGCCACGACTACGGTGTCGGCGACCGTCTGGCGAAACTGATCCCGGACCCCCAGCAGGGCCGCCCGCCGAGCTTCGAGGACTGCCTGGCGCCCGGCCAGCCGCTGCGCGGCGCCTACGACAGCGACGCGACCGCGAAGCAGATCGTCGACGTCGCGCGCGGCCTCGAGGGCATCGTCCGCAACTCCTCGATCCACGCCGCCGCCGTCGTCATCGCGGGCATGCCGCTGACCGATGTCGTGCCGCTCCAGCTCGCCGACTCGGGCCCGCCGGGCCCCGGAGCGAACGGCGACGGCGAGCGCGAGTACAAGCTCGTCACGCAGTTCTCGATGAAGCCCGTGGAGCAGCTCGGCCTGCTGAAGATGGACTTCCTGGGCCTGCGCAACCTCGACGTGATCGAGGACGCGCTGGACATCATCGAGCGCTCGACCGGCACGCGGCCGGACATGGCGACGCTGCCGCTCGACGACCCGGCGAC
>DASTWP010000240.1:0-4502 GCA_035765835.1 Solirubrobacteraceae bacterium | reverse complement strand
ACCTGGTGGAGGACCTCCGCGACCTGCAGCAGCGCTGGTGCGAGCTCGAGGAGGGCGGCGACGTCTTCACATGGGAGCGCGACACGCTCTGCCAGCGTGGCCGCGTCCTCTGGCGCCGCGCCCGCGCGGAGCTCTGCGGGCGCTTCGTCGTCGGCTGGCAGCCGCCCGACGTCGAGCATCCGGTCTACACCGACGAGCCGGCGCCGGCGACGGCGGACGACGACATCCCGTTCTGAGCGCCGCGCTCAGGGATGCACCACGGCCGCCCAGTCGGGCCCGCCGTGCGGGCCCGCGGGGATGAAGTCCATGCCGTCCGGCGTGTTCAGGTAGCCGGGCGCGGTGCCGCCCTTGTCGGTGTGGCCGTACTGCCAGACGATCCGGTTCGTGCGCGGATCGATGATCACGACGCGCTCGCGGTAGTCGTCGTTGACCGCGATGTCGCCGTTGGGCAGGGCCATCGCGAGCGAGGGATGGTCGAGGCGGCCGTAGCCGGAGCGCGGGCCGTAGCGCCAGAACACATGCCCGTGGTGGCTGAGGATCAGGATGTGGCCGGGGCTCGCGTAGTCGGCCAGGAGGATCCGCCCGCCCGGCAGCGGCTGCGGGTCGGAGGGATAGCTGACCGGCGCCTGGAACGCGAAGCGCAGGCGGCCGCTGGCGCTGACCTCGTCGATCCAGCCGCCCGGGATCTCGCTGATCAGCACGCCCCCGTCCGGCTCCGGCGTGTCGCCGTTGACCGCGCCGAGGTAGCGCGGCGGGTCGTGCCGGCAGGTGCTCGAGTCGCCGATCTCGCGCACGATCCGGTGCGCGCGGATGAACAGGATGCGGCAGTTGTAGGCGTCGGCGACCGTGATCGAGCCGTCGGGCAGCTTGTACGCGTCGTCGGGCGTGTGCAGGTGCGTGCTGTCGGTGCCCATCACGCCCGGCTGCCCGAAGAGCAGGTGCAGGCGATGGTCCTGGATCCCGACGTCGACGATCGCGTGGTTGTCCTCCTCGTTGGCGATCAGCGCGCGGCCGCCGGGCTCCACGAACGTGTCGTCGTTGAAAAAGAGGCGCCGGCCGAGCGCGAGGTCGTGCCGCGTGGGGTACTCGAAGACGCGGTGGCGGCGGGCGTTCACCACCAGGATCCGGTTGTTGCCGCGATCGGCGATCAGGAGGTAGCCGGGGAGCCCTCGCAGCTTCGACGCGGCCGCGTAGTCCGCGCCCGTTCGCGGCTGCGGCGCGACCACGTTCCGGGCCGCCCAGAGCGCCGAGATCCCGCCCGCGCGCACGGGCGAGAGCGGGCCGCCGGAGACGACCCGAGGCGGATGCCTGCGCGCGGGGCGCGCGGCCTTGCCGGCCGCCGCCGCTGTGCCCGGCGCACGCCGGCCGCCGCCGGAGCCCGCGGCGATCAGCGCCGCGGCGATCGCGACGGCGGCGGCGACGAGGACGGCGAGCCCCGCGCGACGGCGGGTGCGGGCACGCGCCTGCCGCGCGGCGGCGCGTCGCGCCAGGCGCGCCTGCTGCTCGGGATCGGGCGGCTGATCGCTCACGACGGCGCCCGGGATGGTGACCGACGCGCTGTTGCGCCCCGGTTAGGGTCGGTTGCGAACGCCAGCGGGTAGCCAACCCGCCCATGAGCCACGAGAACGAGGGCGCCGACCGCGTCGGCCACGGCGAGGCCTCGCTGGGCGAGGCGCAGTCCAGCAACCCGCCGGACGACCCCGAGATGATCGACGAGGACGCCGAGCCGCTGGACAGCGACACGGACTACGAGGGCGAGGGTCCCGAGCCGCCCGAGGAGCGCGGCAACGAGGACCCCGCGCCGAACGCGCCGTAGCAGGGCTGCGCTACGACGCGATCGAGCGCTGGTACTGACGCACCGCCAGCGGCGCGCAGACCGCCACGATCGCGGCGATCCAGAGCAGCGTGTAGAGCACCGGGTGCTGGAGCGACCACGGCCCGTCCGCCGGCGGCACCCCGCCGGGATTGGCGAACAGGTGCCGCAGCGCGCCGGCCAGCGCCGTCACCGGGTTCCACTCGGCGAAGGCCTTCAGCACACCGGGCAGCGTCCCGACCGGCACGAACGTCGAGGCCACGAACGTGATCGGGAAGATCACGACGAAGGCGATGCCCTGCACCCCCTCGGGCGTTCCGACGAGGCTGCCCAGCAGCACGCCGATCCAGATCACCGCGAAGGAGAACGCGATCATCACGCCATAGGCGGCGAGCGCGTCGAGCACGCCGGAGTGGATCCGCCAGCCGACGATGAGCCCCGTCAGCGACATCAGCAGCATCGGCAGCAGCGAGCGCACCAGCGACGCGACCGCGTGCCCGCTCAGCACTGCGGCGCGGTTCAGCGGCAGCGAGTGGAAGCGGTCGATCGCGCCGTTCGTGCGGTCGTACGCGAGCGCGATCGCCACCCCGAAGGCGCCGAACAGCGTCGTCTGGGCGAAGATGCCGCCCATCAGGAACTCGCGGTAGCTGCCGCCACCGGGCGCGTGGATCGCGCCGCCGAAGACGAACGCGAAAAGCAGCACGAACATGATCGGCTGGATCGTCGCGTCGGCCAGCGCCTCCGGGTGGCGGCGCATGTGCAGCAGGCCGCGGCGCGCCAGCACCATCGTGTCGGACGCGAAGCCCATCATGAGGAGACCTCCCCGGCGACGGGCTGCGCTTCGCGCGCGGATTCCTCCACGTGCGTGCCCGTCAGCTTCAGGAAGACGTCGTCGAGCGTCGGGCGGCGCAGCCCGAGGTCCTCGACCTCGATGCCGGCCGCAGCGAGCTCGCCGGCCAGGGCGGCGATCGCGCCCGCGCCGCCGTCGGACGGCACGCTGACGCTGCGCTCCGCGCGCTCCACGACCGCGCGCGCACCGGTCACGCGCTCGGCGGTCTCGGCGACGAAGTGAAGGTCGTCCTCGCGCACGCAGACGACGTGCAGCTGCTCGCCGCCGACCTGGCGCTTGAGCGAGCTCGCGTCGCCGCGCGCGATCACGCGCCCGTGGTCGACGACCACGATCTCGTCGGCCAGCCGGTCGGCCTCCTCGAGGTACTGCGTCGTCAGCAGCACGGTCGCGCCGCCGGCGACGAGGTCGTCGAGCACGCCCCACAGCTCGTTGCGCGCACGCGGGTCCAGGCCGGTCGTCGGCTCGTCGAGGAAGAGGATCTCGGGCTCGGCCACGAGCGTCGCCGCGAGGTCGAGCCGGCGGCGCATGCCGCCGCTGTACTCGCGCACGAGCTTGTCGGCGGAGTCGGCGAGCGAGAAGCGCTCGAGCAGCTCGGCGGCGCGGGTCTTCGCCGTGCGCCGCCCGAGGTGATGGAGCTCGCCGATCATCGCGAGGTTCTCGCGGCCGGTGAGGAGGTCGTCGACCGTCGCGTCCTGCGCCGCCAGCCCGATGCGGCGCCGCACCTCGGTGGGCTGCGCGACGACGTCGAAGCCGGCGACGCGCGCGCTGCCGCCGTCCGGCGCGGTCAGGGTCGTGAGCAGACGCACGGCGGTCGTCTTGCCGGCGCCGTTGGGGCCGAGCAGGCCGCAGACCGCCCCGCGTTCGACCTCGAGGTCGACGCCTGCGAGGGCGGTCTTGGCGCCGTAGCGCTTGACGAGGCCGTGCGCCTCGATCGCGAGAGAGCTCGAAGACATCCGGCGCGAGACCCTAGCACAAAAGGTACATTCGCTGTAAACTTACAACGAATGGAACAAATGAACGGGCTCCGGGCCGCCAAGAAGGCGCGCACGCGGGCGGCCATCAGCGAGGTCGCCACGAGCCTGTTCATCGCGCGCGGCTTCGAGAACGTCACCGTCGCCGAGGTCGCCGCCGCGGCCGACGTGTCGGTCAAGACCGTCTTCAACTACTTCGCGACGAAGGAGGACCTCTTCTTCGACCGCGCCGACGAGGTGCTCGACGGGCTCCTCGCGACGATCCGCGCACGGCCGGAGGGCACGACGATCACCGCCGCGGTGCACCGCCTGCTCGCCGACAACTTCGTCCCCGTCCCCGGCGTCGGCTGGGGCGCGCTGCGCGACCCCGGCGGCTACGAGCGCTTCCGCGCCTTCCAGGCTGCCGAGGACGCCTCGCCCGCACTGCGCGCTCGCCGCATGGTGATCGTCTCCGGCTGGATCGACCGTCTCGCCGCGGTGCTGGCCGAGGAGGCCGGCCTGCGCGACGGCGACCTGCGCGCGCGCGTCTTCGCGACGCTGCTGATGACCACGATGGGCATGCGCCAGCGCGAGCTCTCCGCCGTGGTGCGCGAGCGCCGCAGCGCGCAGACCGTGGAGCGCCGGGTGCGCGCGCTCGTCGGCGAGGCGCTGGCGCGCGTGGCGGCGGCGTTCCCGGATCTCGACCGCGCCGCCGCCTAGCGATCCGCCGCGCGAAGTACCGTCGCGCGCGATGTCGAGGCGACTGGCGATGGAGCAGGAGCGGCTGCGCAGGCGCCTCGAGCACGGCGACCCCCTGTGGCCCGCCGAGCTCGCGGTCGCGACAGCGATCCTGCTGAACCTGGGCCTCAGCGACCGCGTGACGATCGGG
>DASTWP010000239.1:0-2950 GCA_035765835.1 Solirubrobacteraceae bacterium | reverse complement strand
ACGGCGAAGTCGAAGCTCGCGTCCTCGAACGGCAGCGCGTCCGCGGGCGCCCGCACGACGCTCAGGCTGCGCCCGGCGCCGGCGGCCTTGTGCTCGAGGCGCCGCGCCATCGGCTCCTCCGGCTCCGTCACGACGAGCTCTCGCACCGTCGCCGGGTAGTGGCCGAGGTTCGCACCGGTTCCGCCTCCGACCTCGAGCACGCGGCCGTGCAGCTCTGAGAGCAGCGCGCGCCGGCGGTCGGCGAGGCCGGCCTTCTCGGTGCCGGCCATGAAGCGGTCGTAGCCGGCCGCGAAGACACGTCCCCAGAGGCTCATGGCGCGACCCTATCGCCGTCCTCGCGTGCACGCCAGCAGCGCGCACGCAGCGGCTCCAAGCGCAGCAGCGGGCCGCCCGGCGGCCGTTCGCGGTAGGCGTCGTAGCGCGCGGCGAGCGCCGCGACTGCGGCCTCGTTCCCGACCGCGTCCAGCACCGCCGTCGTGCCGACGAGCTGGACCCACGCGAGCTTCGACCAGTCCTCGTCGTAGCGGTCGACGGTCAGCGACGAGCGCGGCTGCGTGCGCAGGCGGCGCACGCGCGCGAGGTCCTTGCCACGACGGCGCTTCGGCTTGTCGTCGACCGCCGACCACGCCGCGCCCTCGTGAAGCGCGAACGTGACCGGCAGCACGCGCGGGAAGCCGTCCTCGTCGAGCAGCCCGAGGTGCGCCACGCGCGCCTCGCGCAGCAGCTCGAGGGCCCAAAGAGGGAGCTCATCTACAGTCATGCCATGGACATTGGCATCGGGCTTCCGAATGCGGTGCGCGGCGTCGGGCGCGAGGGGATCGTCGACTGGTCCGCCCGCGCCGAGCGGGCGGGGTTCTCCTCGCTCGGGACGATCGACCGCATCGTCTACGACAACTACGAGTCGCTGATCGCGCTCGCCGCGGCCGCCGCCGTGACGGAGCGGATCCGCCTCATCACCGACATCCTGATCGCGCCGCTGCGCGACGCCGGGATGCTCGCCAAGCAGGCCGCGAGCATCGACCACCTCTCCGGCGGCCGGCTCACGCTCGGCCTCGCCGTCGGCGGCCGCGAGGACGACTTCGGCGCCCTGGGGAAGGACTTCCATGCGCGCGGCAGGACCTTCGACGCCCAGCTCGAGGAGATGGCGCGGATCTGGAGGGGCGACGCCGGCGTCGGGCCGGCGCCGGCCAACGGCGAGCGGCCGGGGCTGTTGATCGGCGGCACCGCGGAGGTCGCCTACCGCCGCGCCGCGCGCTACGGCGACGGCTGGACGCTCGGCGGCGGCACGCCAGAGGCGTTCGCGGAGGGCCGCGCCGGCCTCGAGCGGGCCTGGCAGGAGGCAGGCCGCGAGGGCCGCCCGCACAACGTCGCGCTGCTCTACTTCGCCCTCGGCCCCGACGCCGAGCAGGCCGCCGAGCGCAGCCTCGGCCACTACTACGCGTTCCTCGGCGACTACGCCGCGCAGATCGCGCAGGGCGCGGCGAAGGACGCCGACACCCTGCGCGGCTACCTGTCGGCGTTCGAGCAGGCCGGCGCCGACGAGGTCATCTGCTTCCCGGCGAACCCCGACCCGGCGCAGGTCGACCTGCTCGCCGAGGCCGTGCTCTAGCCGAGGATGTTCACGGCGCGCGCGACGACGAGCCCGACCGTCGCGAGCGCCGCGACCGACTGCAGGCCCATGACCAGCTTCGCGCTGACCGTCAGCGGCATCGTGTCCGTCGGGCTGAACGCGGTCGCGTTCGTCAGCGACGTGTAGAGGTAGTCGCCGAAGCCGGGGCGCCAGCCGGGCGGCGCGAGCTGGGGGTTCTCCATCTGCGGGAACTGGAAGTCGGTCATCGCGTGCTCCCCGCGGTGGCGGGCGACCGGGCCGCCGCGGTCCATCTCCCAGAACCAGACCGCGAACAGCAGCACGTTCGTCAGCCAGAGCAGCGCGCCCGAGCCGATCAGCGCGCGGCCCTGCGCATGCCCGCCGATCACCAGGAAGCGCACGAGCAGCGCCAGCGAGACGATGTTGGCGACGCTGACGAAGCCGATCACGGCCAGCGCGAAGTGCCGCGGGCCGGCGCCCTCGCCGCTGACGCGCCGCGGAGCGATCGCGACGAGCGCGGCGAGCAGCACGCCCTCGATCGCCGGCAGCAGCCAGACCGGCCCGATCGTCACGCGGTCGCTGAGGCCCAGGTTCAGCAGGATCGCTGTCGCGACCGCGAGCTGGGCGGGCCACAGGGGGTCGCCGTGCTCGAGGCGCCTGCGCAACCGCTCGTGCTCCATCGCCAGTCGCCTCGACATCGCGCGCGACGGTACTTCGCGCGGCGGATCGCTCAGCCGGCGGCCTGGACGCGCTCGATCGCCGCGGGATCGATGCCCAGCATCCCGGCGTCGGTGAACGCGGTGGCGAGCCGCCCGGCGGCGTCCAGGTCGTGCCCGTTGTCCAACGCGTAGCGGCAGACCTCTCGCGCGACACCGACGGCGGCCGCGGCGAGCAGTTCCGCGCCGACCCCGGAGGCGCGGCCGCCGCGACGCGTGAAGGCCTCGACGAGTCCCGCGACGTGACGTATGACCTCCTCCATCGCCGCCTCGCCTATGCGCTCGCCCGGGCGGCCCGGCTCGCCGCCGAACAGCAGCTCGAAGCCGGCCTGGTGTGTCTGCGCGAAGTCGAAGAACGCGAGCATCGCGATCTCGACCATCTCGTGCACCGGTCGCTCTGCCGCGCGCTCGTAGGCGTCGTAGAGCGAGCGCTTCAGCAGCGCGGCCTCGCGCTCGAGCACGCGCACGTAGATCTGCTCCTTCGAGCCGAGGCGTGCGTACAGGGTGGGCTTCGTCGTGCCGGCGCGCAGCGCGAGCTCGGTCATCTGAGCGGCGTGGTAGCCACGCGCATGGAATACCTCGAGCGCCGCGTCCAGCAGCGCGTCGTCCGCGAAGCGACGGCGGCCGGGGGCGGGGCTGACGATCG
>DASTWP010000238.1:0-4844 GCA_035765835.1 Solirubrobacteraceae bacterium | reverse complement strand
CCGCTTCACCGCCGCCGTCACGCAGGGGCCGATCGAGCGCTACGTCGTCTACGCGGTCCCGCTGCTGCTGCTGGCCCTCGTGGTGGCCTACCGGCGGATCACGCTGCGCGACGGCCTCGTCGCGGCCGGCCTGCTCGCCGCGCTGCTGTTGACGCTCTCGCCGGTCTGGAACTACCTCGAGCAGCCGGCGCTCTTCGGCACCACGCACCGGCTCGCCTCGATCGGCTTCAGCGAGCAGCACATCGGCGGCGTCGCGCTGTTCGCGCTGATCGCCGGCCTGCTCGGCGTCTGGCTCCTCGCGCGCGGGCGGCTCGTGCTGCTGCTCGCACTGGTCTTCGCCGGGATGCTCGTGCAGGCGCAGATGAGCCAGAAGGTCGAGAAGGACCTGCTCGCGGGCGCGCGGCCGACGTTCGCGCCGCCGCACCTGGACTGGGTCGCGCGCGTCACGCGCAAGCCCGTCGCCGCGCTGAACATCAACGGCCCCGTGCAGCTGCGCGGGACCGTGAACTTCTACACCGAGCTGTTCAGCCCGAACGTCACGTCGTTCTACTCGACGGTCGACACGTCGAAGATCACCGGCACCTGCCCGACGAAGATCGACGGGCGCGGCTTCCTCGTCGCGCCGCCCGGCTCCTGCAGCAAGTGGCCGCGCTACGTCGTCTACCAGGCGGGCGGGCCCTACCTCGCGCACTTCTACGGCCAGAAGCTGCTCGCCGACGCCGGCCGCAGCGGCCGCCTGCTCCAGGTCGGCCCCGGGGCGCCGCGGCTGATGTCGCTGATCGGGACGCCGTGCCAGCCGACTGGCTGCGAGAACACGATGGAGGTCGGCGCCTTCGTCGACTCACCCGGCGTGATCAGCCTCACCTTCGGGGCGCCGGCCGAACCCGTGCACCTGACGCTCGGCAAGCGCGTCTACACCTTCAAGCCCGGCCGTCAGACCAAGATCGATCTGCCGGTCAGGCCGAACGAGGGCGTGATCTCCTTCGCCGCCGACTGGACCGACCCGGCCGGCGCGCCGCCGCTGCTCAGCGCGACGCTGCAGCAGGGGCCGCAGGTGACGAACCTGCTCTAGCGCCGCGCAGCGCGTGGCGCACGTCGACCGCCGCGGCGCGCGCGAGCAGGGCCGGGCTCATGATCGTGCGTGCGGGCGCAGCGCGGATGCCGAAGAGCGACATCCGGTCGGCCAAGCGCTGGTCGCGTGAGGCCGCCGAGAACAGCAGCCGCTCGACCGGGGAGAGCTTGCGGCCCGTCGCGTAGTCGTGGATCAGGAACGCGTGGCCGCGCAGGCGCCGGCGGTGCTCGCGCCGGTAGCGGCGCAGGCCGCGCTCGAGCGGCTCCTCGCCGCGCAGCGCGGGCGCGACGGCGTCGGCGAGCCACTCGGCGGACTGGGCGGCCCAGCCGCAGCCGACGCCCCACAGCGGGTCCGTGGCGAGCGCGGCGTCGCCGATCAGCGCCACCGACCCACCGCCTTCGGCGGCGTGTGCCCGGGGCGCCGGCTCGTGGATCGTGTTCGGCATCGAGAGCTTGCCGACCGGCGCCGAGACGCGGCGGGAGTCTGCCATCGGCGGCGCGTCCGGCAGCGCGCGCAGGTAGGCGTCCAGCGCGCCGGCGGGGTCGGCCTTGAACTCGGGCAGGCGCGCCATCGTCGGCATCGCCGCGTAGAACGTGAGGCCGGAGTCGGTCGGGAACGCGGCGGCGAAGTCGGGGTCCAGCAGCCAGATCGTCGCGTCCGGCGCGTTCTCCGGGCCCGGGCCCTCGTAGTAGGCGCCGTAGGCGAAGCGGCCGTGGCGGCGGATGCGCTCGCGCGCGCCGGCGAGCTTCGCGACGTGCGAGTCGCGCCCGTCCGCGCCGACCACCAGCCGTGCGGGCACGCGCGTGCGCACGCCCGAGGGCTCGAGCGTCTCGACGCCGCCCTCGGGCAGCAGCGCCTCGGCCTTGCGGCCGAGCAGGAGGTCGACGCCGTCCGTGGCAGCCGCCAGCTCGCGCACCATCGGGTCGAGCACCTCGCGGCGGACGTTGACCGCGGCCAGCACGCGCGGGTCGGCGGGCCGCGGCGTCAGCCCCCAGCGCGTGTGCAGGCGCGCGTGCGAGCGCACGCCGCCGGCGGCCGCGATCGGCTCGAGCAGGCCGAGGCGCTCGAGCGTGGGGACCGCCGAGCCCTGGATGAAGTGCGAGCAGACGCGCTTGAACGCCTGCGGGTCGGGGCGCTGTTCGATCAGCGCGACGCGGGCGCCGGCGCGCCCGAGCAGGATCGCCGCGGCGCTGCCCGCCAGGCTCGCTCCCACGATCGCGACGTCGTAGTCCTCGCTCATTTCCGGGCCTCCCGATAAGCTGGGGCTTGAACGATTCGACCGGAACAGTACGGAACGTATTATGAAAACGCAAGCGATCAAGCTGACGACCACGTCCTACGCCGTGCTGGGCCTCATCGACTTCATCGGCCCGGCCTCGCCGTACGACCTCAAGCGGGCCATCGAGCAGACCCTCTCGCACTTCTGGCCCGTGCCGCACACGACCTTCTACGCCGAGCCCGCGCGGCTCGCCGCGGGCGGCTTTCTGTCCGAGGAGCAGGAGGCGGGCGGGCGGCGGCGCAAGACCTACGCGCTCACCGCGGCGGGGCGTGACGCGCTGGCGGAGTGGGTCGCCGCGCCGACCGCGCAGCCGCCGCAGGTCCGCGACGAGGCGGTCCTCAAGATCTTCTGCGGCGCCGACCCGGAGCCGCTGCTGGGCGAGCGCGTGGAGTGGCTGCGCGCGGAGCTGGAGGAGCTCGAGGGCTACCTGGACGCCGTCCGCGCCGCCGGCGGCCCGGCCGGCGTCGAGCGCTCGCTGCTCGTCGGCACGGCCTACACGCGCGCGATGATCGACGAGGTCTTCGGTCAGCCCTTGCGGGCCGCGTCGACGAGCCGCGTCGACGGGCGCTCCTCGGCCGCGAAGCGCAGCGTGCGCGCGGCGCGGTAGACGGAGATCGGGGCGACCGTCGGGTCGCCGCTCGCGGTGAAGCCGAAGCTGCCGAGGATGCCGCCCTGGACCTGGACGCCGAGCAGCGCCGACGTCGTGCCCTGCGCGGTCGTCCCCTTGGCGATCGCGGCGAGCAGCACGTCGGTCGCCTGGGCGGCGTAGGGGGCGAAGAGCTCGATCGGGTTCGGCGAGACCTGCTCGGCGAGCTGCTGGACGAGCGTCTTGCCCGCCCCGGTGAGCCGGCCCGGGTCGCGGCCCGGCAGGCTGACGAACATGCCGGCGGACGCCTTGCCCGCGCGATCGATCGTCGACTGCTGCGCGAAGCCGTCGGGGGCCAGCAGCGCGACGTGGCCGGTGTTGCGCCCGAGCACCGCGACCTTGTCCTTGACGATGCGCGCGCCGTTCTCCTCGATCAGGCCGGCGAGCAGCACCGCGTCGGGACGCTTGCGCGCGATCCGGCGCATCAGCGTGCGGTAGCCCTTCGCCTTCTGGTCCCACGCGCGGAACGCGACCACCTTGGCGTGCAGCGCCTTCGCCGCGCCGCGGAACGCGCGCGCCTGCCCGAGGCTCGTCGGGTCGTCGCCGGCATAGAGGATCGCCGGGCGGCGGATGTGATGCGCGCGCGCGAACTCGGCGAGCCCCGCGCCCTGGTAGGCGTCGTTGGGCACGACGCGCGCGTAGTTGCGCGCGCCGTCCGGATAGAGGCTGGCGGGTTGCCCGCCGGTGCAGCCGGGCACGGACTGCGTCAGGCAGACGGCCGTGTTGCCCGGCGAGACCATCGCGATGCCGGCCTGGTTCAGGATCGGGATGATCAGTGCCGCGCAGCCGGAGTTGTAGGTGCCGACGACGCCGAGCACGCCGGGCGTCCTCGCGTACGCGTTCGCGTTGGCCGTGCACGTCGCGGCGTCCCAGGCACCGGTGCTCTGCAGCGCGTCGTTGCAGACCTGGAAGCCGACCGCCGTGTTGCCGGCCTTCCAGCCCGCGTTCGCCAGCGCGATGCGGATCGCGGCGACCATCTGCACCGAGCGCTCGGCCGACCCGCCGACCATCGGCAGGTCGGAGACGATCACGCCGCTCGGGCTGCCTGCCCCGCCGTACTCGACCGCGCCGCAGTTCGGCGAGCTCACCGCGGGCGCTGCGTGCGCCGCCGGCGCGAGTGCGAGCGCGCTCAGGGCCAGGACCGTTGCGACGAGTGCCGGACCGGTCCGATGCCTGCGCGGACGCGCTGGGACGGGCATCAGGCGCCGATCCTCCCCGGCGCGGGTGGCCAAAGTCAACCAGGGCCGCGGCGGAGCGGCTACAGCGGGATGTTGCCGTGCTTGCGCTTCGGGCCCGGCTCGCGCTTGGTCTGCAGCGTCTGCAGCGCGGTGATCAGCTTCGGCCGCGTCTCGTGGGGGACGATCACGTCGTCGATGTAGCCGCGCTCGGCGGCGCTGTAGGGATTGGCGAAGCGCGCCTTGTAGTCGTCGATCAGCTTCTGACGGCGCTCGTCCGGCGTCGGGCTCGCGGCGATGTCGCGGCGGTAGATGATGTTGACCGCGCCCTCCGGGCCAATCACCGCGATCTCGGCCTGCGGCCAGGCGAAGTTGAAGTCGGCGAGCATGTGCTTGGAGGCCATGACGTCGTAGGCGCCGCCGTATGCCTTGCGGGTGATCACCGTGATCTTCGGGACGGTGGCCTCGGTGTAGGCGTAGAGCAGCTTCGCGCCGTGGCGGATGATCCCGCCCCACTCCTGGCTCGTGCCCGGCAGGAAGCCCGGCACGTCGGTGAAGGTGATGATCGGGATGTTGAACGCGTCGCACGTGCGCACGAAGCGCGCCCCCTTGACCGAGGCGTCGATGTCGAGCACGCCGGCCAGCGAGCGCGTCTGGTTGCCGACGATGCCG
>DASTWP010000237.1:0-7423 GCA_035765835.1 Solirubrobacteraceae bacterium | reverse complement strand
GCGGACCTCGAGGAGTGGCGCGAGATCACCGAGCGCGCGGACGCGGCGGACCAGCCGGTGCGGATCGCGCTCGTCGGCAAGTACGTGCAGCTGGAGGACGCATACCTGTCGGTCTCCGAGGCGCTGCGGCACTCGGGCGTCCAGCACGGCGCGCAGATCGAGATCGACTGGGTCGACTCGGAGTCGCTGTCCTCCGACGAGGAGGCCGAGCGCCGCCTCGGCGCCGCCGACGGGATCCTCGTGCCGGGCGGCTTCGGCGGTCGTGGCATCGAGGGGAAGATCCGCGCGGTGCGCATCGCCCGCGAGCAGCGGATCCCGTACCTCGGCATCTGCCTGGGCATGCAGATCGCCGTCTGCGAGTTCGCGCGCCACGTCGCGGACATGCCGGGCGCGAACTCCACGGAGTTCGACCTGGAGACCGAGTGGCCCGTGATCGACCTGCTGCCCGAGCAGAAGGAGGTCTCCGACCTCGGCGGCACGATGCGCCTGGGGGCGGACCCGATCAAGCTGCACCCCGATACGCGTGCGCGCGAGCTCTACGGCGAGGCCGTCGTCTACGAGCGCCACCGCCACCGCTACGAGGTGTCGATCTCGCTGCGCAAGCGGCTCGAGGCGGCCGGGCTCGTCGTCTCGGGCACCTCGCCGGACGAGCGCCTGGTCGAGGTCATCGAGCTGGGCGAGCACCCGTTCTTCGTGGCCTCACAGTTCCACCCGGAGTTCAAGTCGCGGCCCGAGCGCCCGGCGCCGCTGTTCCGGGAGTTCGTCGCTGCCGCGGCGCAGCGCGCGCGCGGCGAGCACCCGGCAGGCGAGGTCCGGGCGACGCGCGCGGCCGAGGCCGGCTCGCCGTCCGCGTAGCCGCAGCGTGCGCCCGGCATCCGAGGTCGAGCGCCGCCGGCTGAACGACACGTTCGCCGCGCTGTGCGCGATCCCGAGCCCGTTCGGGCGCGAGCGGGCGATGGCCGAGCGCGTCGCGCAGGAGCTGCGCGCGCTGGGCGTGGAGGTCGAGGAGGACGGCGCGGCGGCAGAGAGCGGCGCCGAATGCGGCAACCTGCTGGCGCGGATCGGGCCCGAGCCGCCGCGCGCCGAGCGCTCCGTCCTGCTCTGCGCGCACCTCGACACCGTGCCGCACGAGGGCGTCGTAGAGCCGGTGCTCGTCGACGGCGGCTGGGAGAGCGCGGGCGACACGATCCTCGGCGCCGACAACAAGGCGGCGGTCGCGGTGCTGCTCGCGCTCGCACACCGCGTCGCGGTCGAGGGCGCGCCGGTCGGCGTGGAGCTGCTGTTCACCGTCAGCGAGGAGAACGCGCTCGCGGGCGCCAAGGCGTTCGACGTCTCGCGGCTGCGCTCCGAGCTCGGCTACGTCTTCGACCACGCCTCGCCGATCGGCGAGATCGTGACGGCCTCGCCGAGCTACGCTCGCATCGAGGCCGAGTTCCTCGGGCAGGCCGCGCACGCGGGCCTGCGCCCCGAGGACGGCCGCAGCGCGATCGCCGCGGCCGCGCGCGCGATCGCGGGGATGCGGCTCGGGCGCCTGGACGCCGAGACCACCGCGAACGTCGGCAACATCGCGGGCGGCGCGCCCGGCACCAACATCGTGCCCGAGCGCTGCCGGCTGCTGGCGGAGGCGCGCTCGCTCTCGCCGGAGACGCTGGACGCCGTCGTGGCGGAGATGATCGACCGCTGCCAGGACGCCGCGAACGACCCGGCGGTCGAGTGCGACGTCGACGTGTCCGTCGAGCGGCTGTTCGAGGGCTACCGCCAGCGGCCCTCGGCCCCCCAGGTCGTGGCCGCCGAGGCGGCGCTGCGCGCCTGCGGCTACGAGCCCACGCGGATCGCGACGGGCGGCGGCTCCGACGCCAACGCCTTCGAAGCCGCCGGCTTCCCGTGCACGAACCTCGCCAACGGGACCGAGCGCAACCACCAGCCGGACGAGCGCGTCAGCCAAGCATGCCTCGAGGGCATGCTCGACGTCACGTTCGCCCTGCTGGACGAGCTCGGCGCGGGCTGAGCGCCCGCCTCTCAGTGGTGCGCGGGCTCGAGGATCCCCTCGAGCGCCCTGCTGACCATCACCTCGCCTCCGAAGACGCCCATCCGCTCGACGCCGAACTCCGCCAGCTCGTCCGCGACCCACTCGGCCGCCAGCTCGTTCGACGCCTCGGCCTGCTCGCGCGTGCGGAACGTCGTGATCGACGCGATCTGATGCTCGCCGGTGTGCGCGACCTGGTAGGAGACGAAGCCCGGCTCGCGCGCGAAGGCCTCGGCGAGGTCGCGGTCCACGCGGTGCATCAGCTCCTCGATCGAGCCGTTCCCGACACGGTACGTCCGGATGCTCACGAACACGGAGCACCTCCCTTCGATGTGGGACTCCCCTCGGAGCCCGACGGTACGCCCATCGGCGCCGGCGGGCAAGATGCCGGCATGACTGCTGACGACCGCCGCTTCGAGCAGATCGACGGGCGCACCGTCCACGACGGGCGCATCGTCACGCTGCGCATCGAGCGCTTCCGCTACGCGGACGGCGAGGAGGTCGAGCGCGAGATCGTCCGCCACGACGGCGCGGCCGGGATCGTGGCCCACGACGACGAGCACGTCTGGCTCGTGCGCCAGCCGCGCGAGGCCGTCGACGACCCCGACTTCCTCGAGATCCCGGCCGGCCGGCTGGACGTCGAGGGCGAGGCGCCGGTCGAGACCGCGAAGCGGGAGCTGGCGGAGGAGGTGGGCCTGGCGGCGGAGGCGTGGGAGCCGATCGCCTCGTTCGCCTCGAGCGTCGGCGTGCTCGACGAGATCGTGCACCTCTTCCACGCGACCGGCCTCTCCGGCGCGAAGGGCGAGAGCGGGGAGAACGAGCGGATCGAGATCGTCCGCTGGCCGCTCGCGGACCTGGACGGCGCGATCGCGGCGACCCACGACGCGAAGACGCTGATCGGGCTGCTCTGGCTGAAGACGCGCCTGCGCTGAGGGCGCCCGCACGCCCCGTTGCAGGGCCAGGGAGCCGCGCGGCCGGGGCGAATGAGGCCCCATGGCGACCATCGAGGCCCCGGCGGCCGGCCGCACCTTCGAGCACCACGTGCTCGACTTCCTCGCGTACCTCGAGTTCGAGCGCGGCCTGTCTCGCAACACGCTAGAGGCCTACCGCTCCGACCTGCTCCAGTTCGGGACGTTCCTGCGCCGCGAGGACGTCGACGTGCTGGGCGCGGAGCACGAGCACCTCGCGGCGTTCCTCGCCGAGCTCGCGACCGGCGGTGAGGACCGCCCGCCGGTGGCGCCCGCCACGCTCCAGCGCAAGGCCGCGTGCCTGCGTTCCTTCTATCGCCACCTGCGCCGCGAGGGCAGCCTCGACCGCGACCCGACAGCCGACCTGCGCGCGCCGCGCAAGAGCCAGCGGCTGCCGCAGGTGCTCTCGCGCGACGAGGTGGCGCGGCTGCTCGCCGCTCCGCGCGGGACCGACGCGGCGGCGCTGCGCGACCGCGCGCTGCTCGAGCTGATGTACGCGTGCGGGCTGCGCGCCTCGGAGGCGATCGGCCTGGAGGTCAACGACCTGGATCTGCGCGCGGGCGTGCTGCGCGCGCGCGGCAAGGGCTCCAAGGAGCGGCTCGTGCCGGCCGGGCGCCAGGCGCTCGCCGCGGTGCGCGTCTACCTCTCGCACGGCAGGCCGGCGCTCGTCGGCCTGCGCGACGAGGCGAAGCTGTTCGTCAACCGCCGCGGCGGCGGCCTCACGCGCCAGGGGCTCTACAAGATCGTCCAGCGCCACGCCCGCGTGGCGGGCCTCGACGGCAAGATGAGCCCGCACACGCTGCGCCACACGTTCGCCACGCACCTGCTCGCCGGCGGCTGCGACCTGCGCTCGCTGCAGGAGATGCTCGGCCACGCCGACATCGCGACGACCCAGATCTACACGCACCTCTCCGCCGAGCGGCTCAAGCAGACCTACTTCGAGGCCCATCCGCGCGCGAGCGGGTGAGGCGGCAGAATCGGCGCCGATGCGCGCCGCCGCCGCTCTCGCGCTCGGCCTGGCCGCGGCCCTCGCCGGCTGCGGCGACGCGCGCACGCCCGTGCCCGACGTCACGACGACGGCCGCGCCGGGGCAGGCGCGCTCCGCGGAGTTCCCGAAGCAGGGCGTCCGCTTCGAGGCGCCGTCGCTGTGGCGGCTCGTGCCGGGGGCGGCGCCGCTCGTGGCGACGGTCGTCAGCGGCAGGGCCACCGTCGCGATCTGGCGCTACCCGCGCACCGAGCCGCTGCCGCGCACGCACAGCCAGCTCGTCGCCGCGCGTACGGCGCTGCTCGGCGCCGCGAAGCAGCGCGACCCGACGTTCAAGGCGACCGCGACCCGGATCACGCGAGTGGGCGGCGCGCCGGCGGTCGTCGTGCGCGGCTCGGAGACCGTCGGCGGGCAGCCGCGCCTCGTGCGCTCGACGCACGTCTACGCGGCCGCCGCCGAGGTCGTGGTCGACGCCTACGCGCCGCCCGCGCTGTTCGCAGGCGTCGACCGCGCGGTGTTCGCGCCCTTGAGCGCCTCGCTGCGGGTGGGGCGGCCGCGGTGAGCAGGCGCGCGTTCGTGGTGGTGCTCGACGCCGTCGGCGCGGGCGCGCTGCCCGACGCCGCCGACTACGGCGACGCGGGTACGAACACGCTCCTGCATCTCGCGCAGGAGGTCGGCGGGCTGGACCTCCCGGCGCTCGAGCACCTCGGCCTCGGCTGCGTCCTCGACCTGCCCGGTGTCACGCCCTCCCCGGCGCCCGTCCTTCACGGTCGCCTGCACGCGCTCGGCCCCGGCAAGGATTCGATCACCGGGCACTGGGAGCTGATGGGGGTGGTGGCGCAGGCGCCGCCGCCGACGTACCCGGAGGGCTTCCCGCCGGAGGTGATCGCGGTGCTCGAGCAGGCCACCGGGCGCCGCTTCTGCTGCAACCGCCCCTACGACGGCATGCGCGCGATCGAGGACTTCGGCGCACGCCATCTCGAGACCGGCGAGCTGATCCTCTACACCTCGCAGGACTCGGTCCTCCAGATCGCCGCGCACGTCGACCGGGTGGCCGACGCCGAGCTGCAGGAGCTGTGCGCCGCTGCCCGCGCAGCGCTGCCGGCATCGCACGCCGTCGGGCGCGTGATCGCGCGGCCGTTCGCCGGCGCGCCGGGCGCGTTCGAGCGGACCCCCGGCCGGCGCGACTTCGCGCTGGCGCCGCCGCACCGCTCCTACCTGGACGCGCTGCGCGACGCCGGCGTGCCCGTGCACGCGGTCGGCAAGGTCGGCGACCTGTTCGCGGGCGCCGGCATCGACCACAGGCACCCGGGCGCCGACAACGCGCAGGCGCTTGCGTCCACCGAGGCGCTCGTGCGCGGCCTCGACGGCGGCCTGGTCTTCACGAACCTCATCGAGACCGACCAGGTCTACGGCCACCGCAAGGACGTCGATGGCTTCCACCGCGCGCTGCAGGAGATCGACGCCGCCGTCGCGCGCTGGCTGGGGCTGCTGGGCGAGGAGGACCTGCTCGTGCTGAGCGCCGATCACGGCGTCGACCCGCGCGCCCCGCACAGCGACCACACGCGCGAGCACGCGCCGCTGCTCGCGCGCTTCCCGGGCCACGGCGGCCGGCGACACGACGGGCCGATGGCGGACGTGGGGGCGAGCGTGCTGAAGTGGCTCGCGGACACCGAGGACGCCGAGCTGCCGGGCCTACCATTCACGGAGTGATCGGCGGGCCATCCAGGCCCGCCTTGCTGAGACGGCCGGGCGGCGTCCCGCCGCCCGTGACCCTCGGCTACGCCGACTCATGCCCGAGCTGCCCGAGGTCGAGACGATCCGCCGCCGCCTGGCGCCCCACGTCGAGGGGCGGCGCCTCGACGTGCTCGAGGTCCTCGACGCGCGCTGGTGCCTGCCGCTCGCGCCCGAGGACCTCCAGGACGCGCTCGAGGGGCGCACGATCGAGCGCCTCTCGCGCCGCGGCAAGTACCTCGTCTGGGAGCTCGAGGACGAGGCGTTCCTGCTCGCGCACCTGCGGATGACCGGGAACATGCTCTACGACCCGCCCGCGGAGGTGCCGTACGTGCGCGTGGTCTTCAGGCTCGGAGACGGCCACGAGGTGCGCTTCACCGACCCGCGGCGTTTCGGGACCGGGGAGCTCGCGCTGGGCGGCGAGACGCTCGAGACGTTCTTCGCGCAGCGGCTCGGCGTCGAGCCGCTGTCGGGCGAGATGACCGGCGAGTCGCTCGCGCGGCTCGCGCGCGGCCGCCGCGCGCCGGTCAAGGCGTTCCTGCTCGACCAGCGCAACGTCGCCGGCGTCGGGAACATCTACGCCGACGAGGCGCTGTTCCGTGCGAAGGTGCATCCGCTGCGCGCCGCCGGCTCGCTGAAGCGCGCGCAATGGGACGCGATCGCCGGCGGCGTCCGCGCCGCGCTCGAGGCGGGCCTCGGCGCCGGCGGGGCGTCGATCGACGACTTCCGCCACCCCGACGGCGCGCGCGGCGAGTTCCAGGACGAGTTCCTGGTCCACCGCCGCCGCGGCGAGCCGTGCCCCCAATGCGGCGCCGAGATCGTGAAGTTCGTGGCGGCGGGGCGGGGGACCTACGCCTGCGAGCGTTGCCAGCCGCGGCCGCGCACGCGCGGCCCTAGGCGGCCTCGGCCAGCTCTTCGAGCCGGCCGCTAGCGTCGGCCTGTACGAGCTCGCGGAAGCCGCCGACCAGCTCGCCGTCGATGATCACCTGCGGGAAGCTCATCATCCCCGTGCGCTCCAGCAGCTCCGTCCGTCCGGCCGGGTCCTTTGAGAGATTGATCTCCTCGTACTGATACCCGCGGCGAGCAAGAAGCTCCTTGGCCCGGATGCAGAACGAGCACGGATCGGTCGTGTAGACGGTGATCTTCGCCATTACTTCATTTAGTGTAGCGGCCCCTCCGGGGGCTCCCGGCGGCGCCTGATGGCCGGCCCGCTGAAGACCGAGGCCGTCGTCCTGCGCTCGATCCGCTACGGCGAGGCCGACCGGATCCTGCACCTCTATACCCCGTACAGGGGCCGCATCGGCGCGATCGCCAAGGGCGTCCGGCGTGCGAAGAGCCGCTTCGGCGGGCGCTTGGAGCCGTTCTTCCGCCTGAACCTCGTGCTGCACGAGGGCCGCAGCGAGCTCCTGACCGTCACCGGCGCGGAGACCGTGGCCGCATATGCGCGCCTGCGCGAGGACGGCCGCGCGCTCGACGCGGCCGCGCGCGCCTGCGACGCCGTCGCGCGCCTCTTCGAGACCGGCGAGGCCCACCCGGACGTCTTCAACCTGCTGTGCAACGAGCTCGCGCTGCTGGACGCCGAGCCCGCCGCGGCGACGCCGTCCAACCAGCTCGCCTTCCGCCTCAAGCTGCTGCTCGCGGCGGGCCTCGCGCCGGCGCTCGGGTCGTGCACCTCGTGTGGGGAGTCCGAGCACCTCACCGGCTTCTCGG
>DASTWP010000236.1:0-17489 GCA_035765835.1 Solirubrobacteraceae bacterium | reverse complement strand
GCCTCCGGCACCCTCGGCGCGCTCGCTCTCGCGCGCCCGCCGCGCGAGCGGCTCGCGGACCCGGCGTTCCGGGCGCTGCTCGTGGCGCTCGCCGCCGGCGTCCTCGTGCTGCTCGCCTGGTTCCTCGCGCGGCTGGCTTCGGAGTCCCAGCCGGCGCTCTCGCACGAGGGCGTCCTCGGCTACGCCTTCGGCGCGGACTGGGACCCCGCGCACAGCCGCTTCGGCGCCTGGCCGCTGCTGCTCGGCACGCTCGCCAGCTCCGCGGTCGCGCTGGTGATCGGCGTGCCGGTCGCCGTCGCGAGCGCGCTGTTCGCGGTCGAGCTGTGCCCGCGCCGGCTGCGCGCGGCGCTGACGATCCTCGTCGACCTGCTCGCCGCCGTGCCCTCGGTCGTCTACGGCCTCTGGGGCTTCCTCTACCTCGTGCCGCACCTGCAGGGCTTCCAGCAGTTTCTCGCCGACAAGCTGGCGTTCCTGCCGTTCGTGGGCGGCTCGGTCGCGGGGCCGAGCATCTTCCTGGCCGGCGTCGTGCTCGCGATCATGATCCTGCCGATCGCCGCCGCGATCGCGCGCGAGGCGATCGCGCGCGTGCCGGCCGACCACCGCGAGGCGGCGCTCGCGCTCGGCGCGACGCGCTGGGAGGCGATCCGCATCGCGGTGCTCCCGCACGCGCGCGCGGGCATCACCGGCGGCGCCATGCTCGGCCTCGGGCGCGCGCTCGGCGAGACGATCGCGGTGACGCTCGTGATCGGCAACGCGGCCGGCGTGCCGCACCAGCTCTTCGACCAGGGCTACTCGCTCGCCGCCGTGCTCGCCAACGAGTTCGGCGAGGCCGCCAACGTGCCCCTGCACAGCTCCGCGCTGTTCGCCGCCGGCCTGCTGCTGTTCGTGCTCACGCTCGTCGTCAACGCCGCGGCGCGCGCGATCGTCGCGCGGAGCGTGCCGCGATGAGCGCGCTCGCCGCCGTCAGCCCGCGCCGCCGGCGCAAGGACCGCGCGATGCGCGCCGTGCTCGGCGCCGGCGCGCTGGTCGCGCTCGCGCCGCTGTTCCTGATCCTCGGCTACCTCGTCCACAAGGGGCTCGGCGCGTGGAGCTGGCACTTCTTCGCAAGCGATCCGACGGGGAGCTTCCTCGGCGATCCCGGCGGGATCCGCAGCGCGCTGCTCGGCACCGTCGAGATCGTCGCGATGGCGGCGCTGCTGGCGATCCCGGCCGGCATCGCCGTCGCGCTCTACCTCAGCGAGCTCGGCGCGGGCGGGCGCTTTGCCGCGACGCTGCGCTACCTGCTCGACGTCATGACCGGCGTGCCTTCGATCGTCGTCGGCCTGTTCGTCTACGTGACGCTCGTGGTGGGCGGCGGCTACGCCGCATGGAAGGGCGCCGTAGCGCTCGCGATCCTGATGCTGCCGATCGTCGCGCGCTCGGCCGAGGTCGTGCTCGGCCTCGTGCCGCAGGACCTGCGCGAGGCGGCGCTCGCCCTCGGCGCGCCGCGCTGGCGCGTCGTCCTGCGCGTCGTGCTGCCGGCCGCCGCCTCGGGCCTCGTGACCGGCTCGCTGCTGGCGATCGCACGGGGCGCGGGCGAGACCGCGCCGCTGCTGTTCACCGCCGGCCTGGTCAACGGCACGACGCTCGACCCCACGCGCGCCATGAGCTCGCTGCCCTTGCAGATCTTCAGTGACGTCCAGCAGGCGCAGGACCGCCTGCAGGCGCGCGCCTGGGGCGCCGCGCTGGCGCTCGTCGCCCTGATCCTGGCGCTGAACCTGATCGCCCGCCTCGCCTCCAGAAGGAGCCTGCCCGCATGACCGCCGCCCTGCTGACCCGCCGCGCCGAGCCGGCGCCCCCCGGCCCCCCGGACCCCGCGCCGCCGGCCATGGTCGCGCCGCTGTCCGCCGCGGGTCGCGCCGTCGCCGTCCGCGGGCTGCACGCGTGGTACGGGGACGCGCACGTCGTCAAGGGGATCGACCTCGACCTCGCGCCCAACGCCGTCACCGCGCTGATCGGCCCGTCCGGCTCCGGCAAGTCGACCGTGGTCCGCTGCGTGAACCGCATGCACGAGGAGGTCGCGGGCGCGCGCGCGAGCGGCGACGTCCGCCTCGACGGCGTCGATCTCTACGCGCAGGATCCCGTCGCCGTACGCCGCGCGATCGGGATGGTCTTCCAGCGGCCGAACCCCTTCCCCTCGATGTCGATCTTCGACAACGTCGCCGCCGGGCTGCGCCTGACCGGCGCGCGCATCCCGGACCTCGCCGAGCGCGTCGAGCGCTCGCTGCGCGGCGCCGGCCTGTGGGACGAGGTCAAGGACCGGCTGCGCAAGGCGGGCACCGGCCTCTCCGGCGGCCAGCAGCAGCGCCTGTGCATCGCGCGCGCGATCGCGGTCGAGCCCGAGGTGATCCTGATGGACGAGCCGTGCTCGGCGCTCGACCCCGTCGCGACGCTGCGGATCGAGGAGCTGATCGAGCAGCTGAAGGCGCGCTACACGATCGCGATCGTCACCCACAACATGCAGCAGGCGGCGCGCGTGGCGGACACGACGGCGTTCCTGCTCGAGGGCGAGCTCGTCGAGCACGCGCCGACCGCGAAGGTGTTCTCCGACCCGGGCGACGAGCGCACCGAGCGCTACGTCACCGGCAAGTTCGGATGAGCGTCGTGGTCCGCACCCGCTTCCACGAGGAGCTCGCGGCGCTCGAGGCGACCGCGCTCGGGGCGATGGACCTCGTCGTCGAGCAGCTCGACCGCGTGCTGCTCGCGCTGCGCGAGGGCGACACCGCGCTCGCGGAGCTCGTCGTGATGGAGGACGACCGCATCGACGGGCGCTATCTCGAGGTCCACCAGGGCGTGCTCTCGCTGCTGGCGCTGCAGGCGCCGGTCGCCGGCGACCTGCGGCTGATCGCGGCGCTGCTGCACGTCATCCGCCACATCGAGCGGATGGGCGACCACTGCGTGAACGTCGCCAAGCTCGTGCCGCTGTCGGCCGGCGAGCCGCCGGAGGGCGGCGCGCTGGTCGCGATGATCGAGCGCATGGGCGCCGCGGCGCGGGCGGAGGTGCTCCAGGCCCAGGCCGCGTTCGAGGCGCGCAGCATGGAGCTCGCCGCCGACCTCGCGCGGCAGGACCGCGAGATCAACGCGCTCAACCGCGACGTCTTCCGCGAGGCCGTCGCGATCGGCGGCGAGGCCGAGGTGCGCGAGTGGGCGACCGCGATGACGATCGTCGCGCGGATGCTCGAGCGCATCGGCGACCACGCGGTCGACGTGGGCGAGCAGGTGGCATTCGTGATAGGGGCCCACCCACCCCGGCACGCCATCCAGCCAAGCCCCTAGACTGCGCGGTGTGCGGCTGGCGCTGATCGACGGCGACACCGGCTTCCTGCAGGTTCTCTGCAACCGGCTGAACCGTCTCGACTGGGACTGGCGGGTCTTCGAGGCGCCCTATACGGCCGCCAGGTTCGTGGACTGGCGCGCGCAGGCGCTCGTCGTCGACATGGCGAGCCTCGGCCCCGAGGGCGCCGACGCGGTCGAGCGGATCTGCCGCGAGCTGCCGACGCTTCCCGTGCTGGTCTGCGGCGTGGACTCGACCGTCGCCGAGCGCGTGCACGTGCTGAGGATGGGCGCCGACGACTGGATCGCCAAGCCCTGCCATCCGGAGGAGCTGATCGCGCGCGTCGAGGCGGCGGTGCGCCGCGGGCGCGCCACGGCCGCCGCGGCCGAGCTCGAGCCGATGGCCTTCGGCGACCTCGAGATCCGCCCCGCGCGCTACCAGGCCTTCGCCGGCGAGCGCTCGCTCGAGCTCACGCGGCGCGAGTACGAGCTGCTGGTGCTGCTCGCCGAGGCCGACGGCCGCGTGCTCGAGCGCGAGCACATCTACGAGCGCGTCTGGGGCTACCGGATGGTGCGGGGCGATCGCTCCGTCGACGTCTTCGTGCGCAAGCTGCGTCAGAAGCTGCGCCGCGGCTCCCCGGGCTGGGAGTACCTGCACACGCACTTCGGCGTCGGCTACCGCTTCTCGGCGGAGCCGGTCTCGGCACCATGCGCATCTCCGCCAAGGCCGACTACGCCGTCCGCGCCGCGGTAGAGCTCGCACGCGCAGCCGACGGGCCCGTCAAGGGCGAGGCGATCGCGCGCGCGCAGGGGATACCGCCGAAGTTCCTCGAGAACATCCTCGGCGACCTGCGCCACGCGGGCCTCGTCCACAGCCGCCGCGGCGCCGACGGCGGCTACTCGCTCGCCCGCCCCGCGAGCGAGATCACGGTCGCCGACGTCATCCGGGCGGTCGACGGGCCGCTCGCCTCGGTCCGCGGCGAGCGCCCCGAGAACGTCCGCTACGAGGGCAGTGCGGAGGCCCTGAACCAGGTCTGGATCGCGGTGCGCGCGAGCCTGCGCACGGTCGTCGAGGCGGTGACGATCGCGGACGTCGCGGCGGGGCGGCTGCCGGCGCGCATCCAGCGCCTGGCGGAGGACCCCGAGGCCTGGGTCACGCGGTAGCCGCGGGAACGACGCCCTCGGTGGCAGCGGCGGCCCAGACGATGTCGCCCGCCACCGGCTCGAGCTCGTCGGCCTCCGCAC
Source organism: Solirubrobacteraceae bacterium (assembly GCA_035765835.1). Taxonomy (GTDB): domain Bacteria; phylum Actinomycetota; class Thermoleophilia; order Solirubrobacterales; family Solirubrobacteraceae; genus JAOPZW01. The sequence goes on along the minus strand of DASTWP010000236.1, from coordinate 12,932 downwards.
GCGAGAGCCGCGCGGCGAACGGCTCGCCGCCGGCGTCGGTCAGCTCCACGCGGACCTCCGCGCCGAGGTGCACCACGCGCGCCACCATCGCCTCGACGGCCCCGTCGACCGGGTGCGGGCGCAGCTCGAGGTCGTGCGGGCGCACCAGGCGGCCGCCGACGCGCGCGACCGGCCCGAGGAAGCGCATGACGAACTCGCTCGCAGGCCGCTCGTAGACCTCGCGCGGCGCGCCGGCCTGCTCGATCCGCCCGGCGTTCAGCACCGCGATCCGGTCGGATACCTCCATCGCCTCCTCCTGGTCGTGCGTGACCAGCACCGTCGTGACCGCGATCTCGTCGTGCAGCCGCCGCAGCCACGCGCGCAGGTCCGCGCGCACGCGCGCGTCGAGCGCGCCGAACGGCTCGTCGAGCAGCAGCACCGACGGCTCGACGGCGAGCGCGCGCGCCAGCGCCATGCGCTGGCGCTGGCCGCCGCTGAGCTGCGCCGGGCGCCGGTCGGCGTAGCCCTCGAGGCCGACGATCGCCAGCAGCTCGTCGGTCTTCGCGCGCACCTGCGCCTTCGGCCGCCGGCGCACGGTCAACCCGAACGCGACGTTCTCGCGCACGCTCATGTGCTTGAAGGCGGCGTAGTGCTGGAAGACGAACCCGATCCCGCGACGCTGCGGCGGCAGCGCGGTCACGTCGGCGCCGTCGATCAGCACCTTGCCCGCGTCGGGTCGCTCGAGCCCGGCGACGGCGCGCAGCAGCGTCGACTTGCCCGAGCCGCTCGGGCCGAGCAGCGCGGTCAGCGAGCCCGCGGGGAACTCGAGCGTGACGTCCTCGAGCGCGCGGAAGGCGCCGAACGACTTCGACAGGCCACGGAGCGCGATCATGCGCGGCGTCCTTTCGTGAGCGAGAGCACCGGCAGCAGCGCCAGCGCGATCAGTGCGAGCAGCGCCGACGCGGCGTACGCGCCGGCGAGGTCGAAGTTCTCGAAGCGCTGCTGCACGAGCAGCGTCAGGCTCTGGGTGTGGCCGGCGACGTCGCCCGAGACGACGCTGACGGCGCCGAACTCGCCGATCGCCCGCGCGGCGCTGAGGACGATCCCGTAGGTGAGCGCCGGCCGGATCGCCGGCAGCGTCACGCGGCGGAACGCCTGCCACGGCGAGGCGCCAAGCGTCGCGGCCGCCTGCTCCTGCTCCTCGCCCGCCTCGCGCAGCACGGGCGTCACCTCGCGCACGACGAACGGCAGCGAGACGAAGATCGTCGCGAGGACCATGCCCGGCACGGCGAAGATCACTCGCACGCCCGCGTGGAGCAGCGCGCCGCCGATCCAGCCGCCCGCGCCGTAGACGAGCACGAGCGCGAGGCCGATCGCGACGGGCGAGACGGCGAACGGCAGGTCGACGATCGCCTCGACGAGCGCCTTGCCGCGGAACTCGCGGCGCGCGAGCGCCAGCGCCAGCAGCAAGCCGAAGGCGGCGTTGAGCGGCACCGCGATCGCGGCGATCTCGATCGTCAGCCAGAACGCGCTGATGGCCGCGGGTGTGGTGATGCTGCTCCAGACCGCGCCGAGCCCGTGCTCGAACGTGCGGTAGAAGACGAGCACGACCGGCGCGAGCAGCATCGCCGCCAGGTAGCCGAGGGCGACGATGCGCAGTCCGTGGACACGGGCCCGCCCACCATGCGAGACCGTCATGCGCGCTCCCGGCCGAGCGCGTGGATCGCCAGCAGCACGGCCACGCTCAGCGCCAGCAGCACGAGCGAGAGCGCAGCCGCCGCCTGCGGCGCGTCGCTCTCGACCTGCTGGAAGATCAGCACCGAGGCGACCTGCGTGTGGAACGGGATGTTCCCCGAGATCAGGACGACCGAGCCGAACTCGCCGACCGCGCGCGCGAAGCCGAGCGCCGCGCCCGACAGGATCGCCGGGCGGATGCTCGGCAGCACGACGCGCCGGAAGATCGTCGCCGGGCGCGCGCCGAGCGAGGCGGCGGCCTCCTCGGCCTCGCGGTCGGCCTCGAGCAGCACCGGCTGCACCGAGCGCACGACGAACGGCAGCGTCACGAACAGCAGCGCGAGCCCGATGCCGGCGCGCGTGTAGGCGGCGTTCACGTGCAGCGGGCTGCGCGGGCCGTAGAGCGCCAGCAGCGTGACCCCCGCGACGATCGTCGGCAGCGCGAACGGCAGGTCGATCAGCGCGTTGACGATGCGCTTGCCCGGGAACGCGTCGCGCACGAGCACCCAGGCGATCACGGTCCCGAAGAGCGCGTTGATCGCGGCGACCGCGAGCGCCGCGCCGACCGTCAGCTCGAGCGCCGCGACCGCCTGGCGGCTCGACACCGCCCGCCAGGCGGCGCCGAGCCCACCGTCGGTCGCCTTCGCGGCGAGCGCCGCGAGCGGCACGAGCACAACCAGGCTCAGCCACGCCGTGCCGAGCCCGAGGCCGAGACCGCCGCGGCGCCCCGGCCGCCAGGCGATCGCCTCACTTCGAAGCGGAGACACCGGCCTGCGCCTCGATCTTCGCGACCGACCCGCTCACCGGGTCGAAGAACCGCTTGTCGATCTGCGTCCAGCCCCCGAGGTCGCCGATCGTGAACAGGCCCTTCGGGACGGGGAAGCGCGACGCGAACTCCTTCGCGATCGCCGGGTCGACCGGCCGGTAGCCGTGCTTCGCGAAGATCCGCTGCCCGGCCGGCGAGAGCAGGTAGCGCACGAACGCCTGCGCCTGCGCCTGGTGCTTGGAGCTCTTGACGACGGCGATCGGGTTCTGGATCAGGATCGTGTCGTCGGGGACGACGTAGTCGACGGCCTGGCCCTTCTGCTGCGCGGTGATCGCCTCGTTCTCGTAGCTGAGCAGCACGTCGCCGTTGCCGGAGGTGAAGTCGGCGAGCGCGTCGCGGCCGCTCTTGTCCTGCACGCTCACGTGCCGGCCGATCAGCTCCTTCAGGTACGCGAGCGCCTGCGCGGGCGAGCGGCCGGCCTTCACCTGGGCCCCGTAGGCGGCCATCAGGTTCCACTTCGCCGAGCCGCTCGAGAACGGGTTCGGCGTGAGCACCTTGACGCCCGGCTTCAGCAGGTCCTGCCAGGTGTGGATGCCCTTCGGGTTGCCCTGGCGCACGACGAAGACGACGACCGACTCGGTGACGAAGCCGTGGGTCGCGGTCGCGTCCCAGCCCGGGGCGACGAGGCCGGCCTTCACGAGCCGCTGCAGGTCGGGCGCGAGCGAGAACTCGACGACGTCGGCCGGCTGCCCGGCGGCGACGGCGCGGCTCTGGTCGCCGGAGGCGCCGAAGGACTCGCTGAAGCCGACGCCCTTGCCGGCCGCCGTCTTCTGGAACGCGGGGATCGCCTCGTCGTAGGCGACCTGCGGGGTGGAGTTGGCGACGAGGGCGAGCTTCGCCGTCGTCGCGCCGCCGGCCGCCGTGGCGGTGCCGGCGGAGTCCGACGCCCCGCCGCAGCCCGCCGCGGCGAAGGCGGTGGCGGCGAGGACGGCGGCGACGGCAAGTGGTCTCATTCGGGCGCTCCTGGAAACTATGGTTTCTCGGTAGGGATTCGGGAGAATACACAATGCCTACTGGATCGGTGGAGAAGGCGATACGTCGCGGGCTCTGCCGGCGCACCGGCGCCACGGTGCGCCATAAGCTGCCGCCGATGGCTCGTCGCACCATCGCTGCGGCAGTCGCCGTGCTGGCGGGGATCGGAGGCACGGCGGGCTTGGCGCGCGCGTCCGCCCCGCGCCTGGCCAACCGGTGCGTGGCCCTCGACGGCTCCTCCGCCGCGCACGGGCGCTTCTTCTTCAAGCCGACCGGCCTCGGCACGTTCAGGCTCTACGCGCCCGACCGCACGCTGCTCGCCGTCGGCTCGAAGGGCGCCGTCACGCATACGGCGACGCCCGGGCCCGCCGCCGAGTGGGCGGTCCGCGCGCGCGGCGCGGAGCTGCGGCTGCGCTCGACCGCGATCGGCCGCGTGCTGACCGCGAGGGCGAGTGCCGCGCGCGGCTGCGTGCCCTATCCCGAAGCCGGGCTCGACGCGCGCGGCACGCCGTTCCGCGGCACGCTGCCGGACGGCAGCGTCTTCGGCTACGCGGACGCGCACCTGCACATCACCGCGAACCTGCGCGCGGGCGGGCGCGTCATCTCCGGCGAGCCGTTCGACCGCTTCGGGATCACCGAGGCGCTCGGCCACGACGCCGACGAGCACGGGCCCGACGGCTCACTCGACGTCACCGGCAACCTGCTGCGCAGCGGCAACCCGGTGGGCACGCACGACACGCACGGCTGGCCGACGTTCACGGGCTGGCCGGTGCACGACACCTACACCCATCAGCAGGTCTACTACCGCTGGCTGCAGCGCGCCTGGCTGGCGGGCATGCGGCTCGTGGTGGCGCAGCTCGTCGAGGACCAGCCGCTGTGCGAGATCGAGCCGTTGCGCTCGCACTCCTGCGACGAGACAGCGACGATCGAGCTCGAGGCCCGCGAGCTCCGCGCGCTGCGCGACTACGTCGACGCGCAGAGCGGCGGCCGCGGCCGCGGCTGGCTGCAGATCGTCTACGACCCCGCGCAGGCCCGGCGCGTGATCGAGCAGGGCAAGCTCGCCGTCGTCATGGGCGTCGAGTCCTCGGACCCGTTCGACTGCCCGGAGAAGCTCGGGCTGCCGCAATGCGACAGGGCCGCGGTCGACGCCGGCATCGCGCTCTACCGCCGGCTCGGCATCCGCGCGATGTTCGTCACGCACTGGGTCGACAACGCCTTCGGCGGCGCTGCGCTCGAGGGCGGCAGCGAAGGGACGTTCATCGGCGCGATGCAGGTCGAGCAGACCGGCATGCCGTTCGCGACGGGGCCGTGCCCCGAGCCCGGGGAGGGCGTCGCGACGACGCCGCTGCTCGGGCCGCAGTGCAACACGCAGGGACTCACCGATCTCGGCCACTATCTGATCGAGCGCCTGATGGACGCGCACATGCTGATCGAGGCCGACCACCTGAGCGAGCAGACGCGCCTGGACGTCCTGGCCCTCGCGGAGGCGCGCCACTACCCGCTGATCTCGAGCCACAACGGCACCGGCGGCGCGTGGACGCCCTCGCAGCTGCGGCGGCTGCACGCGCTCGGCGGGTTCGTCACCGCCACGCCCGAGGACGCCGCGCCGCTCGCGCAGAAGATCGACTCGCTGCAGGCCTACGGGTTCGCCGGCGTCGGCCTCGGCACCGACACGGGCGGCTTCAACGCGCTCCCCGGCCCGGACCCGAACGCGTCCAAGGACCCGCTGCCCTACCCGTTCCGCTCCTACGACGGCCGGGTGCTGTTCTCACGCCAGCAGACCGGCACGCGCACCTTCGACGTGAACACCGACGGCGTCGCGCACTACGGCCTCTTCCCGGACCTGCTCGCGAACGTCCAGCGCGCGCCCGGCGGCGGGCAGGCGATGAGCCTGCTGTTCCACTCGGCCGAGGCGTACCTCGACACCTGGCAGCTCGCGCTCCAGCGCTGAGGCGGGCCCTACGAGCCGCCCACGCCGGCCCGCTCGAGCAGAACCAGCACGAGCGTGGCGCCTCCCAGCAGCCCGTGTCCGCTCGCGAGCCAGATCGGGATGAAGTGCTCGGCGGGCACCGCTCTGCGCTCGCGCGCCACCGGCGCGGCGGCGGGCGCAGACGCCGCGCCCCCGGCGAGGGGTGGGGTGGTCAGCCGCGCGAGGTCCGCGCGCCGGTGCTGCTCGCGCGTCAGCATGAACGTGCCGGCGATCAGGAACGCAGCGGCGATGCCCGCCATCGCGACCCAGCCCAGCGTGTCGCTCCCGCCGGCCGCGTAGGCCACCCAGAGGGCGAACCCGGCGACGGCGAAGCCGACGTGCGGCAGGACGCGCAGCGGGCCGATCGCCTCCCGTTCGGATTGGGCCATCCCGTTGTGGCGCAGGAAGACGGCGGCCATTGCCACGCCGCCGACGGCGGTCGCGCCCCACGTTCCGACGATCCACCAGGTCAGCATCTGGGCCCTCCTCTGTCGCGCACCTGAATCGGCGCGGCCAGGTAGGCGCGGCCGCGCCAGGCTCGCCACCGGGTTTGCCCGCTGGGGCTCCGTCACACGCCGCTAGCGCGCACTTGGCGCGTGGGCGCTCGCGCTCGAGCGCTCAGACGTCTCTCGCGCCGGCCGCTCAGGCCGGGCGCGACTGCGGCGGATCCTGCGGTGCGGGCTCGACCGAGTGGGCTTCGACCGCGGCGGGCTCGTCGGCCGAGGGGCCGGAGATCGACTCCTTGAAGCCGCGGATCGCCGAGCCGAGGCCCTTGCCCGCCTCGGGCAGGCGCTTGGGGCCGAGCACGATCAACGCGATCGCGAGGATGATCAGGAGGTGCATGGGGCTGAGGAGGCCGTCGATCACGTTCGTTTCCTTGCTTGCCTTGCCTGCGGGTCGTGCTGGTGTACGCGCCAACTGTGACGGACGGATCAGCGCACCGTCACAGTAGCCGCCCTGCGATCATCCGCCCCCATGCCGCAGCTGGACGTGATCAGCGTGATCGTCGCCGACCTCGGACGGGCAATGGCCTTCTACGAGCGGCTCGGGCTGCGGTTCCCGGAGGACGCGGACGCGGCGGGCCACGGGCACGTCGAAGCGACGCTGCAGGGCGGGCTGCGCTTCGCGCTCGACACCGAGGACTCGATCCGGTCGTTCGACCCGGGCTGGACCGCGCCCGCGGGCGGGCACCGCACGACGATCGCCTTCCGGTGCGACTCGCCCGAGGAGGTGGACCGGCTCCACGAGCAGCTCGTCGAGGCGGGAACGCCGAGCCACAAGGCCCCGTGGGACGCGTTCTGGGGCCAGCGCTACGCGCAGGTGAGCGATCCCGACGGCAACATCGTCGATCTCTTCGCGCCGCTCGGCGCCTCGGGCTGACCGGTCCGGCGCCCGGCGCCGCACGGCCGCGTCAGCCCGTGACGGTGCGGATGCGATAGGGCCCTTCGGCGAGCGTGGTCTCGCGCGGCTGCGCGCCGTCGGCGACGATCGCCGTCGGCAGCGGCCGGGCCGGGAGGTCGATCGGTATCCAGCCGCGGCCGGTGGGGGCGACGATGACGACCCCGTGGTCGTCGCCGATCGCGGTCAGGCGCCAGCCCTCGCGACCGCCCCAGAGGACGTCGGCGCCCAGCGCCTGTCGGACGGCCGCGCTGGTCGCCCTGGTGTCGGCGCTGGCGATCCCGATCTCGGCGACCTCCAGCAGTGAGCTCGGGCCGAACGCTCCCTCGTGGTCATGGTCGAGGTGGGGGCTCGCGATCAGCTCCACGACGTTGCCGGCGGCGTCGAGGAAGTAGAGGGTCGCGGCGCCGCGATCGGTGGACACGATCGTCGCGCCCTCCTCCACGTCCGGATCGCCGTGAAAGGCCAGCAGGTCGTGCCGCTCGCCGATCCACGCGGCGGCGTCCTCGATCGAGCCGCGTGGGACGTTGATCGCGAAGTGGTAGCGGGGATCGCTGCCGGGCTCGGCCGGCTCGAACCGCACGAGCGACTCCTGCAGCCGGACCTCGACCGCGCCACCGCGCTCGCGCAGGGGCAACCCGAGCCTGCCGCCCCAGAACGCCGCCTGTCCGGCGCAGTCGCCACTCGCAAGCGTCAGCTCGCGAATCCGCATCCTGAGAGGATCGCGCCTATGGACTTCCAGGAGATCCGCTACGAGGTCGCCGACGGCGTCCTCACCATCGAGCTGCACCGGCCCGAGCGCCTGAACGCCTTCACCGCCACGATGGGCCGCGAGCTCATCGAGGCCTTCGACCGCGCCGACGCCGACGACGACGTGCGCGCGGTGATCGTCACCGGCGCGGGCCGCGGCTTCTGCGCGGGCGCCGACCTCGGCGCCGGCGGCGCGACGTTCGACTGGCGCCGGGCACAGGAGGCCGTCGCGGGCGGCGTCCCGCGCGACGGTGGCGGGCGCGTCTCGCTGCGGATCTTCGAGTGCGCCAAGCCGGTGATCGCGGCGATCAACGGCCCGGCCGTCGGCGTCGGGATCACGATGACGCTGCCGATGGACGTGCGCCTGGTCGCCGACGGCGCGAAGATCGGCTTCGTCTTCGCGCGGCGCGGCATCGTGCCAGAAGCCTGCTCGAGCTGGTTCCTGCCCCGGCTGGTCGGCATCAGCCGCGCGATGGAGTGGGTCGCGACCGGCCGCGTCTTCGACGCGCAGGAGGCGCTCGCGGGCGGCCTCGTGCGCAGCGTGCACGCGCCGGGCGACCTGCTGGCGGCCGCGCACGCGCTCGCGCGCGAGATCGCGGAGCACTGCGCGCCCGTCTCGGTCGCCCTCGCCCGCCGGCTGATGTGGAGCATGCTCGGCGCCGCGCACCCGATGGAGGCCCACCGCGCCGACTCGCGGGCGATGTTCGCCCGCGGCCAGTCCGCGGATGCCCGCGAGGGGGTCACCGCGTTCCTCGAGAAGCGCCCGGCGAGCTTCCCCGACCGCGTCTCTGAAGGCCTGCCCGAGCTCTTCCCCGGGCGCGAGGAGCCCGTCTTCGGCTAGCGGCCGTTCACGGCGTCCCGTCCCACCCGTCGAGGTAGCACGGGCTCTCGTCGCAGACCGGCGTGATCGCCGACTGGTCGTCGGGCTGTAGGAAGGCCCCGATCTGCGCGCGGGCGCTGACCTGCTCCGAGGCGTCGGGGCCGTGCGGGTCGACGCCCGGGCGATTGGGCTCGTTGCCGGCCGGGGGCGGGGGCGTGCCCTTCACGGTGCCGCCTGACAGCGTGCGCAGCGGGCCGACGTCCCAGACCTCGAACAGCGAGCCGGTCGCGGGGTAGGAGGCGATCGCCGGGATCCCGTAGAAGGCGTCGCCCTCCGTCCGGAACGGCTGGAGCGCGGGCGTGCGCATGCGCGCGCCGATCGTGCGCGCCTCCACGATCGTCGCCCAGTTCGTCACCTGGTGGTCGCCCCAGGCCATGTCGAGGATCACCTCGTGCGCCGGCGTGTCGGGCAGCGGGTCGGTGGTCATGTGGTGCGCGTAGCCGTCGGCCTCGCCGCGGTCCCACAGCAGCTCCACGAGCGAGAGGATCAGCGGGCGCTGGAGCTGGTCGGGATAGGCCGGGTAGAGGACCTGCGCGAACTCGTCGAAGTCGACCGAGCGCTGGAGCAGGACGGAGTAGTTCATCCCCGGCACCCCCAGCGCCGCGCGCGTGAAGTCGGGCGCGACCGCGGTCAGCGAGCCGCCCATGATCCCGCCCTGGCTGCCGCCGTCGTAGTAGAGGTGGCCGGTGCTGAAGACGGGCTTGCCGCCGGCCTGGAAGGCAGGGTTCGTCGACAGCCCCTGCGGATGGATCAGGGCGCGCCCGAGGTAGAGGAAGTTGAGCATCCCCTGCTGCGTGCGGTCGGCGAGCGAGTCGAAGCGCGAGAGGTCGGCGAGGATCGCGATGTCGTTGGGCAGATCCTCGCTGGCCATGCCGATCCAGTCGGTCGCGCACAGCACGATGTTCTGCTCGTTCGCGAGGTCCTGGATCGCGCCGCCGGTGACCTGCGAGGCGTCGCCGAGCAGCCCGTGGCCGTAGAGCGAGACGCGCGCCGGCCCGCGGGTGAGGACGGAGCGCGGGACGATGCAGACGAAGTCGGCGGCATCCATGTTGCCGGGGATCTGCCGCGGCAGGCCGTCGAGGCCGTAGAGGAACGTGCCGCCCTCGGCGCAGTCGGGCGTGCTCAGGTAGCACGGCACGAGCACGCGCCCGCGGACGATCCGCAGGAGCTTGTCGCTCTGCCCCGCCTTGCAGCCCGAGGGGTCGCAGGGTGCGAAGTCGGTCTCGCCGTCGAGCGCCTGCGCCTCGTTGCCGACCTCGGGCAGGTCGGGCGCCGCCGCGACGGCGCTGTCGGGCAGGTCCGGATAGACGGTCGCGACCGGCGCGGTGCCCTGCACCTTGCCGTCGGCGAGGTCGTGGTCGCCGAGCTGCGCGAAGGCGTCGTTGCGGATGTGCAGCATGCGCTCGGAGAGGTTGCGCTCGCTGGCGACGGTGAAGTCCCACGCGAGGTAGAGGCTCGAGCGCTGGATGCCGGCGTTCGCGAGCGTGCGGAAGATCGAGCGGAAGTGGCGCGCGCGCGGTCCCGTCGCCTTCCCGTCGCGGTAGGCGGCGAACGCGGGCGAGGCGGGGATGAGGCTGCCGTCGGCGCGGCGCAGGTCGCGCAGGGCGACGATGTAGCGGTGGCCCTCGGCGAGGTTCACGCCGGGGTGGATCACGAGCGTCTGGACGGCCGCCGAGGAGACCAGGTCCGGCGGGTACTCGAGCTCGGCCCAGATCAGCTGGCGCGGGTGCGAGCGCGCCGTCGCGTCGATCACGACCGCGCGCTGATCGGGGTCGAACGAGCGCGCGGGGTCGGTGTTCGTAGGGAGGTCGTTGGCGTCGAAGGCCGCCTGCGTGTCGAGGCCGGGGACGCGCGTGATCATCAGCGTGCCGGGGCTGAAGCCGTCGTTGCGGTCGTAGGCGCTCGGGTCGATCGGCTTGCCCGCCGCGTTCTTCGGCATCTCGCCGAGCGTGAGCGCCAGGCGCCGGCCGGTGTCGGTGCGCGCGTCGTGCCTGGTGAAGTGGTCGTTCGGCCAGGGATACAGGCACTCCGAGGGGTCGATCGGGTCACATCCCGAGGCATGGGCGTTTGCGGCCGGCAGCAGGACGGCGAACGCGAGGCCCGCGAGGAGCAGCGGACGGAGATGGCGCGGCATGGATGCAGCAACGCACGTCCGAGGGCGAACTTGTGCCCGCTCCTGCGCAAGTTCCCAGAAAGTGGCGCGTTGTCGATCCTGCAATGAACGCGCGCCTGCTGGTCCTCGTCGCCCTGCTGCTCGCCCTCGCCGCGCCGGCCGTGGCCCGGGCCGACTACCCGAACGACTTCAACCCCACCAACGACTGGGAGTTCACCGGCCCGGCGGAGGGGCTGCCGAGCTGGGCGCCGCTCGCGCGCGACCCCGACAACTCCTCGGGCGTGAACCTCACCGGGGCGTGGGCGCAGGGCAACGTGGGCCGCCCGGACGTGCTGATCGCGTACATCGAGGGCGGCGTCAACTACGACTCCGACGGGATCAAGGACGGCCTCGACCAGATCTACCTCAACAAGGGCGAGCTGCCGCTGCCCGAGCGCGCCGACGGCACGGCGTACCCGAGCTACGACGCCAACGGCGACGGGCACTTCGACATCCGCGACTACGCGCAGGACCCGCGCGTGAACCCGGCGTGCCCGGCGCTGACGCTGCCGTTCACCAACCACCAGGAGGGCGTCACGTGGTCGTGCGTCCCGAACGGGCAGCACCAGTACCTCAACGCGGTCGACGTCGCCGGCAAGAAGACGCCGTACCTGTCCCCCGAGGATCTCATCGCCGTCTTCTCCAACGGCGTCGACAACGACCACAACGGCTACGTCGACGACATCTCCGGCTGGAACTTCGACCGCAACACGAACGACCCGCAGACCGAGGACACCGCCTACAGCCACGCGCCCGGGCTGATCTCGGACACCGTCGGCGAGGCCAACAACGGCTTCGGCAGCGTCGGCCACTGCCGCACCTGCACGCTCGTGCCGATCAAGCAGGGCTCGGAATGCCTCGGGCGCCCGGACCGCTGGGGCGCGGCGATCCTCTACGCGACCGACCTCGGCGCCACCACGATCAGCTCCGTCGTCGTCTCCTACGCGTACTCGTCGTTCAACCAGGAGGCGGTCGACTACGCCTACGACCACGGCGTCGCGCTCGCCCTGGACTCCAACGACTTCGACTCGATGGACCACACCGACGGCATGCTGCTCAACCACGTCATACCGGGCAACGGCCTCGACTACGACCAGGACTGGCTCGCCGGCAACCAGACGCTGACGACGTGGTTCCGCGCGCGCTCGAGCGTCACCTCCTACGGCACGCACAACATCTTCTCCGGCGAGGGCACCTCGACCTCCAGCGCGACGCCGTGGATGGCGTCGCTGATGGGGATGGTGCAGGCCGCGGGGCTGAACGCGCGCGACCGCGGGATCATCCCCTCGGCGCTGACGCCGGACGAGGTCAAGCAGGTGATGATGGACTCCGCCGCGCCGGTGATCCCGCAGACGCAGTCGCCGCAGACGCTGCGCCAGTGGCCCGGCAACCCGAACTCGGCGACCGACGCCGACCACACCAACTGGTCCACGCAGTACGGCTACGGGCGGCCGGACATCGGCAAGGCCACGCAGATGGTGATGGCGGGCCGGATCCCGCCGACCGCGGAGATCGACTCGCCACGGTGGTTCTCCTACGTCGACCCCGTGCACCAGCGCTACGTCGAGGTGACCGGCAAGCTCGCGCCCTCGCGCGTGAACTCCGGCGGCTCGGTGAAGTGGACGCTCGAGTACGCGGCCGGTGCGGACCCCGCCGACGGCGACTTCATCACCGCGGCCACCGGAACGGGCCCGGTCGACGGCAAGCTCGGCACGCTCGACCTCTCGAAGATCCCGCCGAGCTTCTACGAGCACGCGCCGCTGACGACGCTCCAGCCCGGCGGCGCCGAGCAGTACACGCTCACGATCCGGCTGCGCGTGCTGGACTCCAACGGGCTGAAGGCCGAGGACCGGCGCAGCATCGGCGTCCGCCACGACCCCTCGCTCGTCGGCGGCGCGCCCCGGCACTACGGGGCCGAGATCTCCGGCGCGCCGACCTACGCCGACCTCGAGGGCCGCCACCAGCTCGACCTCGTCTTCTCGACCTACGACGGCGACGTGCACGCGCTGCGTCCGGACGGCACGGAGATCCCCGGCTTCCCCGTGCACTCCGACCTGCTGCGCACGATCGACCCCGCGAACCCCGAGAACTTCGACGCGCCCGCGTACCGCCTCCCCGTCTTCCGCGACCAGCGCGACCCGCTCTCGGGCATCGCCGTCGGCGACCTGAACCACGACGGGCGCCTCGACGTCGTCGCGACCGGCATGCAGGGGCGCATCTACGCCTGGGGGCCGGACGGGCGCCGCCTGCCCGGCTTCCCGCAGGCGATGGA
>DASTWP010000235.1:0-3905 GCA_035765835.1 Solirubrobacteraceae bacterium | reverse complement strand
GAACTGCATGCCCTCGGTGAACTCGAGGTCCATGCCGAACGTCTGGCCCTCCTCGACGTTGACGACGCCGTCCTTGCCGACCTTCTCGATCGCGTCGGCGATGACGTCGCCGATCTCCTCGTCGCCGGCCGAGATCGTCGCGACGCGCGCGATCTGGTCCTTGCCGGCGATCTCCTTCGCCTGCTTGCCGATGTTCTCGACGACCTGGTCGACGGCACGCTCGATGCCGCGCTTGAGGGCGAGCGGGTTGGCGCCTGCGGCGACGTTCTTCAGGCCCTGGCGAACGATCGCCTGGGCGAGGACCGTGGCGGTCGTCGTGCCGTCGCCGGCGACGTCGTTGGTGGCCGTGGCGACCTCGCGCACGAGCTGCGCACCCTGGTTCTCGAAGACGTCCTCGACCTCGATCTCACGAGCGATGGTCACGCCGTCGTTGGTGATCGTCGGGGCGCCGAACTTCTTGTCGAGGACCACGTAGCGGCCCTTGGGGCCGAGCGTGACCTTGACGGCGTTGGCGACGGCGTCGACGCCGGCCTCGAGGGCCTTGCGCGCCGCCGCGTCGTACTTCAGTTCCTTGTGAGCCATGTCTGTTCCGGTTCCTTCTTCCTAGGACTCGACCTTGGCGAGCACGTCGCTCTCGCGCAGGACCAGCAGGTCCTCGCCGTCGACCTTGATCTCGGTCCCGCCGTACTTGCTGTAGAGAACGGTGTCGCCCTTGCTGACGTCGAGCGGGATCCGCTTCTCGCCGTCCTCGTCGTAGCGGCCGTCGCCGACGGCGATGACCTCGCCCTTCTGCGGCTTCTCCTTGGCCGTGTCGGGGAGGACGATGCCACTCGCGGTGGTCTCCTCCTCCTCGATCGCCCGCACGATCAGCCGATCGCCCAGGGGCTTGAGCTTCATGACAGAAAACCTCCGATGAAAAGAGGGGAAACGAGCTATCGCGGGCCTTGATTTGGCACTCTCGACTGGAGAGTGCCAGCCCGCGGGACGCAGTATAGGACGTTCGCCGCGGGCGTCAATCCGCCGAAGGCGGAGCTGCGCCGTTCACGCTCCTCGCGCGCGGCGCCGATCGCCCGTGCATGTCCTCCCGCGCACGCCATCCCGGCTCGCTGCTCGCGGCGGCCGGGGCCGGCCTCGGCCTCCTCGCGCTGTGGATGCCGTGGTACCGGGTCACGATCCCCGACTCCCTGAAGTCGAGCGTCGACGCCCTCACCGGCAACGGCAACAACCCCTTCGGCGCGCTCGTCCACGGCCTCCTGCGCGCGCTGCCGCACTCGATCACCGGCAACGGCTGGCAGGTGATGCAGGGCGGCGACATCGCGCTGGCGATCGCCTGCGGCGGCGTGCTGGCCGCGATCTACGCCGGGGAGGCCGGCGCGGCGGCCGCGGGCGGCGTCGCGATCGCGACGATCGCCGTCGTGCACCTCCTGAACCTGCCCGGCCCGAGCGAGTACGTGCACGCGCAGTACGGGGCCTGGGCCGCGCTGCTCGCCGGCGCCGCCGCCGCGGCCGGCGGCTGGTGGGCGAACGCGCCCGCGCCGGCCAGGCGGACCTCGGCGCTGCCCGCGCAGGACCCGGTCTGGCCGGGGTACGAGCCGCCGCCCGCCCCGCTGCACTCCGTCGCGCCGCCCGGCCGCTGAGCGCGCCATGACCGCCGAACGTCGAGCCGCCCCTCCCCAGAACTGACTAGAACGGCCGCCCGACAGAAGTCCACGGCGCGACGCGGTGCTCCGTAGCCTCGCCGCGGCCGCCGATCACCCACCCGATCTCTCCATGTCGAAGCCATCGCCCTCCGCACCTCCGCCCCTCGCAGCGCCCGGCGCCGACAGCCCCGACCCCGGCGCCGGAGCGCGCCTGATGGGCGCCGTCGGCGGCCTCGCCGACTGGATGCTCCTGGCCGGTGTCGCGAGCGGCGCCGCGATCGGCCTGCTCGTCGCGCTCGCCACCGGCGTCGCGCTCCTGCCGGGCCTGCTGATCGGCATCGGCACGGGCGCCGTCAACGTGACGGTCTCGCGCCGCATCGTCGGGCATCGCCTGCGCCTCCTGGTCGGGCGCATGCGCGACGTCGCCGGCGCGCTCGGCGGCGGCGACAGCGAGGCGCCGCGCCACGTGCCCGACGAGGACGACGACGACGTGGGCCGCTCGGCGCGCGCGTTCAACGAGGTGATCGACGCGCTCGGGCGCTCGCGCCGGCAGGCGACCGCGCTGCGCGAGCTGCAGCGCGCGACGACCTCGACGCTGGACCTCGGCGAGCTCGCCGAGGGCGCGCTCGAGTGCCTGCTCGTCAACACGACCGCCACCGGCGGCGCCGTCCTGCTCGTCGACGGCGACGGCTCGCTGCGGCCGGCGGCTGCGCTCGGGCTCGCCGATCCCGACCTGCTCGCCGAGCACGAGGCCTGCGCCCGCGCGCTCAAGGACGCGCGCACGGCGACCGCCGAGGTGCCGAGCGGCGTGGTCGTCGCGGGCGCCCTCGGGAGCACCTACACGGCGGCGTTCCTGCCGGCGATGTCGGGCGAGACGCCCGTCGCCGTGCTCGTGCTCACGCGTCACACGCCCTTCGACGACGAGCTGACGCGCGTGTTCGAGCCGTTCGCCGGCACGCTCGGCGTGGCGATCAACAACGCCTCGGCCCACCGCCGCGCGCAGCGGATGGCGATCTCCGACTCGCTCACCGGCCTGGCCAACCGGCGCGTGCTCGTCGACGCGCTCGATCGCGCCGTCGGCGGCGAGCGCCGCGGCCGCGGCCATCTGCTGGCGCTCTTCGACCTCAACGGCTTCAAGACCTACAACGACACCTTCGGCCACCCCGCCGGCGACCAGCTGCTCGTGCGCCTGAGCCGCCGCCTCGCAGACACGGTCGAGAGCCGCGGCGCCGCCTACCGCCTCGGCGGCGACGAGTTCTGCGTCCTGCTCTCGCGCGAGCACGGCGACGCGGAGGACGTGCTCGAAGCGGCCGTGCAGGCGCTCGCCGAGCACGGCGAGGGCTTCTCGATCACGACGGCCTTCGGCGTCGCCTACCTCCCCGAGGACGCGGGCAGCGCCAAGGACGCGCTGAAGCTCGCCGACCAGCGCATGTACGCGCAGAAGCAGAGCGGGCGCCCGTCGCCGGGCGATCAGTCCGCGCAGGTGCTCGTACGCGCGCTGCAGGCACGCGACCCGGCGCTCACGCGGCACGCCACCGACGTCGGCGAGCTGACCGAGGCGGTCGGTCGCCGGCTCGGCATCGTCGGCCAGGCCCTGGCCGACCTGCGCCGCGCGGCCGAGCTGCACGACATCGGCAAGATGGCGATCCCGGACGCGATCCTCAACAAGCCCGGCGAGCTCGACGACTCCGAGTGGCGCTTCATGCGCCGGCACACCGTCATCGGCGAGCGGATCCTGCACGGCTCGCCGGCGCTCTCGCGCGCGGCGGAGATCGTGCGCTCCTCGCACGAGCACTTCGACGGCACCGGCTACCCGGACGGGCTCGCCGGCGAGCGGATCCCGCTCGGCGCGCGGATCGTGCTCGTCTGCGACGCCTACGACGCGATGGTCGACGAGCGCGTGTACCAGCCGCCGATGACCTCCGAGGAGGCGATCGCCGAGCTGCGCCGCTGCTCCGGCAGGCAGTTCGACCCCGCCGTCGTCGAGGCCTTCTGCGTCGCGCTGCCCGAGGTGCTGCGCGTGCGCGCCGCCAGCGCGGTCTGAGCGCGCGGCGCCGCGGTCAGTTCTGCGCCCCGCCGATGCCGAGGCGCGCCTCGGTCACCCCCGGCGGGTGATCGATGATCTGCGAGAAGCGCACCACGGTCACGATGTCCTCCATCGAGACCGGCTTGCCGTAGATCTGCTCGAGGAAGTGGATCATCTCGTCGTGGCGGCGGAACTCGGGGTTGTCGTGCTCGATGTCCCGCGGCGAGAGGTCCTTGACC
>DASTWP010000234.1:0-3125 GCA_035765835.1 Solirubrobacteraceae bacterium | reverse complement strand
TTGTCCCCGCTGCCGCTCAGCGCCGCCGCCGCGTCGTTGGAGACCTCGATCTGGCGGCGCATCAGCCGGCGAGCGCCTCCTGGACCAGGGCGCTCACCCGCTTGCCGTCGGCGCGACCCGCGACCTTCGGCATCGCCGCCTTCATCACGCGACCCATGTCGGAGGGCGCGGCGGCGCCGCTCTCGCTCACCGCCGCGGCCACGATCGCGCGCAGCTCCTCGTCGGAGAGCTCGGCCGGCAGGTAGGACTCGATGATCACGGCCTCGGCCTCCTCGGCCTCGGCCAGCTCCGGGCGACCGCCGTCGCGGAACGCGCGCGCGGACTCCTGCCGGCGCTTGCGCTCGCGGCGCAGGACCGCGAGCTCGTCGTCCGAGCCCTCCTTCGCCGCCTTCTGGAGCTCCGAGAGCACCAGGCGCAGCGTCCCCACCCGGTCCTTCTCCCCCGCCTTCATGGCGGCGCTCACGTCCTGCTTGACCCTGTCGGCCAGACTCATCCCTGCGTCCACTATACGCCGGGAGACCGGACGCTCCGGTTCAAGATCGGACCCGAGCGGCCGATGGCAGGGAGGTGCCCGCCCCACGCTCGCTTCGCCACGCCCTCGCCACGGCCGCCGTCGCGCTGCTGGCTCTCGCCCCGGCCGCGCACGGCGCGCAGGCGGCGCGGGTCACGCTCGCCAACTGGGACAAGGGCGACCAGCGCGCCGTCATCCAGGCCGGCCTGCTGCCGGACCTGGAGGGCAGCTTCGCCGGCGACCGCCCGCTCGCCGCCGGCGACCTGCGCGGGGCGCTGCAGGCGCTCTCCGACCGCGCCGGCACGACGCCCGCGCCCGCGCCCGCGAGCGGCCACGTCAGCGTCGCCGGCTTCGACCGCATCCTCGTCGAGCAGCTCGGCCTCGCCGACGTCGCCGCAGCCGTCCAACACGAGGCCTGGCGCGCCGGGCTGAACCCGCCCGCGCGCTTCGGCACCGAGGTCCTCGCGCGCTACCTCGGCCTGCGCTTCAACCACCCGGCCGGCCAGGACGACCTCGAGCTCTACCCCTGGCAGCCGATCACCCGCGCGGAGGCCGCCTATTCGCTCGCGCGCGTCCTGGGCTTCGACGGCTGGCAGGCGCAGGACGCGCGCGACGCGTTCGCGAGCTTCCAGCTCCCGCAGTACACCGCCGCGCAGCGCACGGTGCTGCGGATCGCGGTCTCGAAGATCGGCATGCCCTACATCTGGGGCGGCACCAGCGACCACCCGCAGTGGCTCTTCGGCCATTACGTGAAGGGTGGCTACGACTGCTCGGGCTTCGCGTGGCGCGTCTACAAGGTCTCCGGCCTGCCGTGGGGCCGCAGGATCGGCGGGCGCACCGCCGCCCAGCAGGCGGGCGAGATCCCGCGCTCGCAGCGCATCCGCCTGTCGGACGTGCAGCCCGCGGACCTGCTGTTCTTCGGCAGCGCCCGCTTCTGGCAGAAGGCCACCGAGCGCAACGTCGTGCACGAGGGGATCGCGCTCAGCCCCGGCTGGGCGATCCACTCCTCAGCCGAGGGCGTCTACGTCCTGCCGCTCACGAGCGGGTGGCTGCGCAGCGGCTTCACGTGGGCCCGCCGGGTTCTCTAGCGGCACCCGGTGGCCGAGCGCGCCCAGCTCGGACGCGTCGCGGCCGAAGAGCAGCTGCACGTTCCAGTCGGTCAGCAGGCGCAGCTTGCGCTTGAGCCCGGGCATCATCGCCAGGTGGTACGTGCGTGCCAGGAACCAGGCGGGCGCGCCGCGCCAGCGGATGCCGAGCGTGCTCGCCACCGCCTCGCGCTGGCCGAGGTCCACGAACACGCCCAGCGTCCGGTAGCGGAACGGCCGCACGCTGCCGGTGCCGATCGTCGCCGCGACGTTGCGCGCCACCCGGCGCCCCTGGCGGATCGCGTGCTGGGCCGTCGGCGGCGAGGCGCTGCGCCCGCGCTTGGCCGGGTCGGGCACCGCCGCGCCGTCGCCGATCGCCCACACGTTCTCGTGGCCGTCGACGCGCATCGTCTGGTCGACGACGATCCGCCCCTGCCCGTCGAGCGGCAGGCCGAGCCTCGCGATCACCGGATGCGGCTTCACGCCCGCGGTCCACACGAGCGTGCGCGCCGGCACGCGCTCGCCACCCTTCAGGACCACGTGGCGCTCGCCCACCTCCTCGAGCGTCGTGGAGGCGCGGATCTCGATGCCGCGGCCGCGCAGCTCGCGCGCCGCGAACTCGGCGAGGTCGGCGTCGATCTCGCCCATGATCCGGTCGCGCGCCTCGACGAGGATCCAGCGCATCCCCTGCGTCGCGCAGCGCGGGTAGAGGTGGATGACGTCGGCGGCGAAGTCCTGCAGCTCGGCGAGCCCCTCGACGCCCGCGTAGCCCGCGCCGACGAAGACGTACGTGAGCCACGCGGCGCGCTCCTGCGGGTCGTCGAGCGTCTCGGCCGCCTCGAGGGTGCGCAGCAGGTGGTTGCGCAGCTCGATCGCCTCGGGCAGCGTCTTGAAGCCGATGCCGTGCTCGGCCAGGCCGGGGATGGGCAGCGTCCGCGAGACCGAGCCGAGCGTGACGATCAGCTGGTCGTAGGAGAGGTCCTCGACGTGCCCCTCGAGCGACTGCACCTGCATGGCGCTGCGCTCGGGTGTCGCGCCGACGACGGTGCCGAGCCGGAGGTCCGTCGCGTGCAGCTCCTCGCGCAGCGGGACGACGACGTGGCGCGGCTCGAGCGTGCCCGCCGCGGCGCCGGGCAGCAGCGGCGTGTAGAGCATGAAGTTGACGTCGCTGACGAGCGTGACCCGGGCGCTCTGACGCGGCAGCACGCGCTCGAGCGTGCGCGCGGCGTAGAACCCGCCGAAGCCGCCGCCGGCGATGACCACGTGCCAGGCCATCGCTACACGGGCGCCCCGGCGCGGGCGGGCGCGAGGTGGCGCAACAGGAAGGCCGTCTGGTCGCTCACCGCCTGCTCGAAGGCCTCGCCGGTGTAGATCTCGAAGTGCCCGATCGGGTAGCGGATCAGCTCGCCCTGCGGCGCCCGCTCGGCGATGCGGATCGCGCCGCGGACGGGCGTGACGCTGTCCTCGTCGCAGGCGCAGACGAGCAGCGGGCAGCGGACCGCACGCGCCTTCGCGACCGGCCGGTCGAG
>DASTWP010000233.1:0-3220 GCA_035765835.1 Solirubrobacteraceae bacterium | reverse complement strand
AGCCGGAGCAGCTCGCCGCCGTCCGGCGGCTGCTCGCGCGCGCGGGCGCGACCGTCGACGACCTCGAGAACGGGCCGCAGGAGGGCCGGCCGGAGGGGAAGCTCGGGCACAACTGCTCCGGCAAGCACGCCGGTGTCCTCGCCGCCTGCCGCGCAAACGGCTGGCCGACCCGCGGCTACCACGAATCGGAGCATCCGCTGCAGCGGCGGCTGCGGGCGGAGCTGCGCGGCGTCGTCGCGGCGGCGCCGGACGGCTGCGGCGTGCCGACCTACGCGACGAGCCTCCGCGAGATGGCGGCGCTGCTGCTGCGGACGCCGCCGCGCGCCGCCGACGCGATGCGGGCGCGGCCCGACCTCGTCGGCGGGAGCGGCGCGCTCGACACCGAGCTGATGCGCGCTGCGTCCGGCTGGGTCGCGAAGCGCGGCGCCGAGGGGCTCCTCTGCGCCGCCGCGCCCGACGGAACGGGCATCGCGGTCAAGGTCGAGGACGGCAATCCACGCGGCCTGCGGCCGGCGATCGGCTGGCTGCTCGAGCGGCTCGGCGCCGACCCGGCGGGCTTCGGGCCGGTCGTGCTCGAGAACAGCCGCGGCGTGCGGGTCGGCTCGGTCGCGATCCGCGACCGCTGAGAACAGGACCCGCGCTCGACTTCGGTCGGGCGAAGCGCATTCGCGGTCGTCATACGTTGCCTGCCGTTAACCACGCGACGGAAGGCACCTCATGCGCGCTCGCACTGCGGCTCTCGTCGTCCTCCCGGCGGTTCTCGGGACGATCCTGCTCGGCGGCTCGGCCTCGGCCCGGTCGCCCGTCGCGCCGCCGCGCCTCGACGCGGTGCTCGCGCCGGCGAGCTTCCCGGCGGCGCCGCGGGCCGCGAAGCTCGACTCGCGGCTCGCCGACGTCGCGGCGCGCGCACACGAGCTGGGAGCGACGGCGGCGGCCGGCCGCGCCGACGCGATCGGCCTCGACCGCGTCGGGGAGCGTGTGCGCGTCGTCGTCGACGGCCGCGGGCGCAGCGGGACGGACGCCGCGGTCGCGGCCGCGGGCGGCACGGTCGAGGCGAGCTACGCGGGCTTCGTGCAGGCGCTCGTCCCGGCGGCCGGTCTCGCCGCGCTCGCCGCGGATCCGGCCGTGGGCCACGTCGACGCGCCGGTGCGGCCGGCCGTCGACGCGCTCGACGGCGAGGAGGTCGCCTCGACGGGCGGAGCGCTCTGGCGGACGTGGGGGTACACGGGCAACGGCGTCAAGGTGGCCGTGATCGATGCAGGCTTCGCCGGCTACCGGGACGCGCAGGCGAGCGGCGAGCCGCCGGCGTCGAACACGGCACCGCCGTCGCGGAGATCGTCCACGAGGTCGCGCCGGGCGCGGTCCTCTACCTGATCTGCGTCGACTCGCCGGTGACGCTCGGGGTCGCGGAGCAGTACGCGAAGGCGAACGGGATCCTGATCGTCCACCAAAGAGCCGCGGCTCCGGATGCCGCACCATGCGCGGCGCGAGGCTGCACCGGCGCCCTTCCACGTGCAGCCAGCATGCGCTGCGGGCGCCGGCACACCCTGGCTTGGCCTGGAGCAGCCCCGGAGGGCGCCTCTTTCACAGCAGGCCTCTGATATGGAGCAAAGGGTCAAGTGCGGTGCGGTGGAGTGGTTGTCCTCTCGGTCTTGAGCAGCGGATCGTCCGGAGCAGCGACGGTGGATCAGACTGATATTCGCGGGTCGGGACCGCATGAAGGGGAACCGTCGGGAGCTGCCTCGATCTAAGGTCGCGGGTCGCCGGTGGGGGCCGGTGCCGCATAGAGGCTGCGAGGGTTCTCCGTGGGGTTGGACGCATCCGCTGCTCGAGACCGAGGCTCGGTTCAGAGACTCCTGAGGGGTTGATCGGTGGCGATCGCCCAGACGAAGCCGGCGAGCTCTCGCGCGCAGGCAACGACGATCTTCTGATGCGGCTTGCCGCGGCCGGCCATCCGCTGCCACCGCGCGTGCAGGCGCTGTTGGCAACGCCAGGCGCGCTCGATCACGACAGCGTCCTGGCCGCGTTGGCGGCGCGCGAGTTGGTAGCCGACCGTCGGTCGACGGCGCGCGTGCCAGGCCGACTCGACCAGGAGCCGACGAACATGCGCGTTGCCGACCTTGGTGATCGAGCCCTGTCGACGTTGCTCGCCGGAGGAGCGCTCAGAGGGCACCAGGCCAACAAAGGCCATGAACTCCTCGGCGCCGCGGAAGCGGTCGAAGTTGCCGACCTCGACCACGAGCGCGAGCGCGGTGTGTGTGTCGATGCCGCGCAGACAGCGCAACCGGGCCACGAGCTGACGCCACGGCCCCCGCTCTGCGGTCTCACGGATCGCCGTCTCCAACGCGTCGATGCGATGGTCGACCAGGTCGACGGCGTGCAGGTAGGTGTCAAAGGTGAGCTGCTGGCTGGCGTATTCGAAGCGCTGCTGACCGAGCCAGGCGCGTCGCGTCACAGTCCAGGTGGCCGTCGGCAGCAGGCGGCCGTGCCGCAGACAGAACTTCGAGAGCCGCTGCCGGTCGCGCATCCTGTCAAGACGCGCATCCTCACGTGCCCGCACGAGATCCCGTGCCGCCTCGACCTCCGGCGTCGGCACGTGGATCGGCTCGAGCAGACCGCCCGCGTGCAGGCGGGCGAGCTTGCGCGCATCCCGCGGATCGGTCTTGACCCGGTCGCCTGGCCGCTGCGGCACCAAGCCCGGTGCCACCACGGCGCAGTCGATCCCCCGCTCGACGAGATAGCGGTAGAGACCGAAGCCGGTCGGGCCCGCCTCGTAACAGCAGCGCGCCGAAGGCCACCGCCGCAACAGCCGCTCCAGCTGCTCCTCGTCATAGGGCAGCGACCGCTCCTCGAGAAGCTCATCGGCGCGCACCGCCGCCAGCCGGATCGACCTGGCGTGAACGTCCAGCCCAACGGTTACCGTCATAGACTCGCGCATGGTCGGCGACCTCCGTATGTGGCTCTACCGGGCGCACCCCGGCAACCCACGACAAATGCGTAGGCGCCGACCACTCTCCGCCGACGATCGGACGCCGCGCCCGCGGGGGCTACGGCTCCATCCTGTCTAGCCCGCCGTGGAGTGCTCGGCGACGGCGGCGCGGTGCGCCTCCCGCTCGGCCGCGGTGCGCAGCCGCTCCGCCCGCTCGCCCTCGAGCAGCTCCTCGCACACCCGCTTCGTCACGAACACGGCGAGCAGCGGCAGCACCCACACGAGCACGCG
>DASTWP010000232.1:0-3736 GCA_035765835.1 Solirubrobacteraceae bacterium | reverse complement strand
GCCTAGCGGACGGGCCCGACGCCCATCGCCTCGCGCACGTCGGCGAGGACCGGCGCGGCGATCGCGTGCGCCTTCGCGGCGCCGTCGGCGAGGATCTCCTCGAGGCGCGCCTCGTCGGCGCGCAGCTCCCCGTAGGCCTCGCGCACGGGCGCGAGCATCTCGATCACGGCCTCGGCGGTCGCGGCCTTGAGGTCGCCGTAGCCGCGGGCGTCCGCCATGTCGGCCTCGACCTGCTCGGGCGTGGCGCCGCGCGCGACGGCGAGGATCTCGATCAGGTTCGAGACGCCGGGCTTGTCGGGCGCGCGGCGGATCTCGCTGCCCGAGTCCGTGACCGCGCGCTTGATCTTCTTCTCGAGCACCTTCGGCTCGTCGAGCACGTAGACGGTGCCCTCCGCGGTGCCGCCGGTCGTGGACATCTTCGCCATCGGCTCCTGGAGGTCCATGATCCGGGCCCCGACCTCCGGCGTGCGCTGCTCGGGCACGACGAGGATCTCCTCGCCCTCCGGCGCGAAGCGCGCGTTGAAGCGCCGCGCGACGTCGCGCATCAGCTCGAGGTGCTCGCGCTGGTCCTCGCCGACGGGCACCTCGTCGGCGCGGTAGGCGAGCACGTCCGCGGCCATCAGGACCGGGTAGACGAGCAGGCCGGCGGAGACGAGCTCGCGCTGCGCGATCGACTTGTCGCGGAACTGGTGCATCCGCTGCAGGCGGCCGAGCTCGGTGACCGCGGAGAGCAGCCAGGTCAGCTCGGTGTGCTCGGGCACGTCGCCCTGGCGGAAGAGGATGCAGCGCTGCGGATCCAGGCCCGCCGCGAGCAGCAGCGCCGCGAGGTCGTAGAGGCTGCGGCGCAGCTCGCCCGGGTCGTAGGCGACGGTCGTGGCGTGCAGGTCGACGATGCAGTACAGCGCCTCGCCGCGGTCCTGGCCCTCGACGTACTGGCGGATCGCCCCGATGTAGTTGCCGAGGTGCTTGGTGCCGGTCGGCTGGATGCCCGAGAAGATGCGCATGCGGGAAGGCGGCAGGGTAGACGACGGGACATGGCCGACCACCACCCGACCTCCCCGTCCGACTACGCCGCGATCACGGCCGGCTGGGGCGCGCTGCTCGGTGCCCTGCTCGTCGCCGCGCGCGACAAGGGCGAGGAGCCGGTCCACGCCGCCGAGGTCCTGCCGATCGGGCTCGCGAGCTTCGCGCTGGCGAAGCTGATCGCCAAGGAGAAGGTCGACGCCTGGGTGCGCGAGCCGTTCGTGGACGAGAGCGACGGCGGCGAGCCGAAGGGCTCAGGCCTTCAGTACGCGATCGGCGAGCTGCTGACCTGCACGCGCTGCGTCGGCGTCTGGAGCGCGCTCGGCCTCACCGCGCTGCGGGTCACCCGCCCGCGCGAGGCTCGCGTCGTCAACGCCGTGCTCGGTGCGAGCGCCGTCAACGACGCCGCGCAGGCCGCCTTCAACTGGCTCTGCGCCCGCGCGAACGCCGCGCAGCACGCGGCCGAGCGCACCGAGACGCCCACCGCGCGCTTCACGCGGGCGGCCGCCGAGTGATCCGCGCCGAGGCGCGCGACCTCACGTTCGCGGCCGCCCGCGCGTTCTGCTCTTCATGAGGACCACCAGCTTCGAGCGCATGGGCTCCCGCAGCACCGATCCCGCGACCGTGGCCGCGGTCGCGGTGACGCTGACCCTCTGGGCCTCGGCGTTCGTCGGCATCCGCAGCGCCGGGCGGCACCTCGCCGCCGGGCCGCTCACGCTCGGGCGGCTGCTCGCGGGCACGCTCGCGCTCGGCGCGCTCGCGCTCGCGCGCGGGGAGCGGATGCCGCCGCGCGAGGACCTCCCGCGCCTGCTGGTCTGCGGCCTGCTCTGGTTCGGCGCCTACAACGTGCTGCTGAACGCCGCCGAGCGGCGCGTCGACGCGGGGACCGCCGCGATGCTCGTCAACATCGGGCCGATCATGATCGCCGTGCTGGCGGGCGTCCTGCTGCGCGAGGGCTTCCCGCGCACGCTGCTCGCCGGCTGCGCCATCGCCTTCGGCGGCGCCGCGATCATCGGCCTCGCGACGTCCGGCGGGGGCGGGCATTCGGGCTGGGGCGCCGCGCTCTGCGTCGCCGCGGCGGCAGCCTACGCCGGCGGCGTCGTGGCCCAGAAGCCCCTGCTCGAGCGCACCTCGGCGCTGCAGGTCACGTTCCTCGCCTGCCTCGTCGGCGCGATCGCCTGCCTGCCGTTCGCCCCCGCGACCGTGCACGAGCTGCGCGCAGCGCCCGCAGGCGCGATCGCGTGGACCGCCTACCTCGGCGTCTTCCCCACCGCCGTCGGCTTCACGACCTGGGCCTACGCGCTCAAGCGCACGAGCGCGGGGCGCATGGGCGCGACGACGTACCTCGTGCCGCCGCTTGCGATCCTGCTCGCCTGGGCGCTGCTCGGCGAGGCGCCGCCCGCGCTCGCGCTGCTGGGCGGCGCGGTCTGCCTCGCCGGCGTCGCCGTGACGCGCCTGAGCCCGCGGGCATCGGCTCCCGCTGCGGACGAAGCGGGTGAGAGCACCCTGGACCCGGCGGGCCTGCGGTCCTGAGAGCAGGTTCGCGCGGAGCTCGCGGGGCGAGGAGCGGGCGCCGCCGCAGGCGGCGCCCGCTGACGCGGCGGTTACGCCGCTACCCGCCGAACCCGCTGGAGGCGATGTAGAGCCCGCCCATGCCGTTGGGGTGGACGAGCACGACGGCGCCCGGGCACTTCGCCGGCAGGCTCAGCCGGCCCTCGATGCGCGCGTCGCCGGCGCGGTCGATCGGCGCCTGGCCTGTCGTCGCGGCCGCCGTGGTCGCGCTGCCGCAGAACAGGCCCGCGCTGACCGTCGTCACCGGGCCCGGCGTGCCGTTCCCCGGCGCCGTCGGGATCACGAGGCCGCGCAGCCGCACGCGAATGCGCCCGTCCTGACGAAGCCGTACGTCGCCGCGCCGCAGCACCCAAGGCGCGGAGCCGGGCATGACGCCGTGGATCGCGTCGTCGGACGGCACGCTTGGCGCGATCGTGCTCTGGAGCAGCGTCCGCCCGGCGTGACGGCCGTGGTCGCCGGCGCTGCCGTGGTCGGCGAGCGCGCTCACCCCGCTCACCGCCGAGCCTGCCAGCGCCCCAATCGAGAGCAGCGCCAGCGCCGCCCGCTTCGATGCCTGCATGGCCAGTCCCCTTCCTTCGGTTGCCGGTCCTGCCTGCTACGACGCCGGCAATGCGACGACCCTTCCCCCGGCGCGGGCCTCGGCCGAACGCGGTTCAGTGCCGGTGACCGTGGACGCGCAGCGCCTTTCCGGGTTCGACACGCCGGGCGCCGAGCGAATGATCTCCCGAGCAGTCAGGACGACTCACCGCCCGGGGGTGGTCGCCACCGCTACGAAGAAGCCGATCGCGGCCAGCAGCGGCACGGCGCCGACGACGGCCACGACCAGCCGCCGCCGCCCACGGCCACCCGACACCGCGATCGCGAAGGCATAGGCACCCACGAACGGCACGACTACCGAGACCGCCGCGGCCATGTCCTCATCCACCCACGGTCGTCGAGAGCTCCGACGCGTAGGCGCCGATCACCGCCTCGACGACGAGCCCGAACACGAGCGCCAGGAGCACGATCGTCGGATCGCTCCGGCGCAGCAGCCTGTACACGGTCGCGAGGAGCACGGGTACGAGGGGCGCAAGCCAGATCGCGACGGAGCCGCCACCGCCGCAGAAGCTGGAGACGGCCGAGCCGTGCTCAGGCTCGTCGC
>DASTWP010000231.1:0-3702 GCA_035765835.1 Solirubrobacteraceae bacterium | reverse complement strand
CAACGTGCTGAAGATCCGCGACCTCGATCCGGCGGACACGGTCGCGCGCGAGCTGGTGCTGTTCAAGGTCTCCGTCGACGGCGTGCAGCGCGCCGAGGTCATGCAGATCTGCGAGATCTTCCGCGGCAAGGTCGTCGACGTGACGAAGCGCTCGCTGATCGTCGAGGTCACCGGCACGACCGACAAGATCGAGGCCTTCGAGCGGATGGTCCGCCCGTTCGGCCTGGTCGAGATGATGCGCACCGGCGAGATCGCGATCTCGCGCGGCCGCGGCGAGACCTGAGCGACGTGGGCCGGAAATGTCTCGCTATGCGAGACAGATCCGGCCCACAGCGCGGGTGCTGCGGTCAGTCG
The DNA here is from genome assembly GCA_035765835.1 of Solirubrobacteraceae bacterium. Lineage (GTDB taxonomy): Bacteria > Actinomycetota > Thermoleophilia > Solirubrobacterales > Solirubrobacteraceae > JAOPZW01. The sequence goes on along the minus strand of DASTWP010000231.1, from coordinate 3,348 downwards.
CGCGTGGTGGTCGTGCGGTCGGTCGTGGTGCCGACCGGCTCGCGCGTGGTCGTCGCCGGCTGGTCGGCGCGGCCGCGGCGGAAGAAGCGCCCGCGGCGCCGCTCGCGGCGCGCGGCGTACTCGGCTCCCGCGCCCGCCGCGACACCGGTGGCGACCGGGTGGTGGCGGCCCGCGATCTCGGCGTCACGCACCGAGAAGACGCTCAGGCGCCCGAGCGCGTGCGCGGCCAGCATCGTGCACACGGCGCCCAGCCCGTAGTAGAAGCCGATCCACTCGAGGGTGCGACGACTGTTGCCGCCGAAGGCGATGCCCGTCTGCGGCACGCCGTGATTCCACAGCATGCTCAGCACCGGGCCGACGACGAACCAGAGGCCGCCGACCAGCGCGAGCAGGCCGGCCAGGTGCCCGCTGGCGCGGTTCCCGCTGCCCATCAGCATCAGGCCGCCGAGGAACACCGCCGCAGCGGGCAGGATGTCGAGCCACAGGCGCCCGGTCGTCCACGTCCACGTGTGGTTGGGACCGATCGCGTAGTTGAAGTACGGGCCGACGAAGGGGATCAAGCCGCCCCAGAGGCCCAGGATCACGAGGAGCAGCCCAGTGACAGCTCCCCGGCTGCGCGGAGTTCGCACGGGTTCCTTCCTTTGGTCGTTCGTTCCTCCTCGCACGAGGGGCTACCCAGGCGCAGGCATGCGGACACCGGACTCGTAGACTCCCGCGCGATGGGCGCGACGAGCGTCACGGGCGCGGGCGGGCCGGCTCTGGCGGCCGCCGATCGCGAGCGCCTCCATGGCCGCCTGCGCGAGGCCGTGCGGCGCGCGCGCCGCGCGCGCGCCGGCGAGGCCCTCGCCTCGATCACCGTGGCCGTGCGCCGCGGCATCGACCCGAGCGCGGTCGTCGCGGCATCGCGCGCCGCCGGCGAGGCCTGGTTCTGCTTCGAGCAGCCCGATCGCGAGCGCTTCGCGCTGGCCGGCCTCGGCTGCGGCGTCGCGCTCGAGGCCTCGGGGCCCGATCGCTTCCGCGACGTCGCCGCGCGCTGGCGCACGCTCGTCGCCGGCGCCTGCGCCGATCCCGCCGACGGCCCCCGCGGCAGCGGGCTCGTGGCGGTCGGCGGCTTCGCGTTCGCGCCCGACGGCGGCTCCGCGCCGCACTGGCGCGGCTTCGCGCCGGCGTCGCTGCACGTCCCGGAGGTGGCGCTCGCGCGCCGCGGCGAGGAGGTGCGGATGACGCTCGCGGCGCTCGTGCGCCCCGACGACGACGAAGAGGCGCTGCTCGCGCGGCTCGCCGGGCGCGCGGAGCGGTTGCGGATCGCGCCGCTGCCGCTGCTTGACCCGGCGCCGGCCGGGCGCTTCGACGTCGCGAGCACGATGCCGCCCGAGCACTACGAGAACGCGGTGGGCCGCGCCGTCGAGCACATCCGCAACGGGATGTTCGACAAGGTCGTCCTCGCGCGCGAGGTGCAGGTGCACGCGCCCGCACCGCACGACCCGGCGGCGCTGCTCGGTGTCCTGCGCGACGCGTTCCCCTCCTGTCACGTCTTCTGCGCAGGCCGCGGCGAGAGCGCGTTCATCGCCGCCTCGCCCGAGCTGCTGGTGCGGCGCGAGGGGATGCGCGCGGGGACGCTCGCCCTCGCGGGCTCGACGCGCCGCAGCGCCGACCCGGCGGTCGACGCGCACCTGGGCGAGCAACTGCTGCGCTCGGAGAAGGACCGCGAGGAGCAGGCGATCGTCAGCCGGCGGATCGTCCGCGCGCTGCGCCCGCACAGCGTCTGGGTGACCGCCGCCGACGAGCCGGTCGTCGTCAAGATGGCCAACATCCAGCACCTGGCGACGCCGATCCGCGCGCAGCTCGCGGCGCCCGTCAGCGCAATCGAGCTCGCCGGGCTGCTGCACCCGACGCCCGCCGTGGGCGGCGAGCCGCTGGACGTCGCCGGGCCGCTGATCCCCGCGCTCGAGGGCCTCGACCGCGGCTGGTACGCCGGGCCGGTCGGCTGGACGGACGCGGGCGAGGACGGCGAGTTCTGCGTCGCGCTGCGCTGCGCGCTGCTGAGCAGCGCGGTGGCGCGCTGCTACGCGGGCGTCGGCGTCGTGCGGGACAGCGACCCGTCGGCCGAGCTGGCCGAGACCGAGGTCAAGCTCCAAGCGCTGCTGCCGGTGCTGGCCGGCTGAGCATGGGCCTCTCCTGGGTACCGGGGCTCGCGCTCGCGCCGGTGCATCAGGACTATCTGCTCCAGGCGCGCCAGATGCAGGCGCTGTCGTTCGCGGTGCACATCCCGCTGGTGTGCTTCGGCATCGCGTTCCCCGCGATGGTGCTGTTCGCCGAGGCGCTGCACCTGCGCACCGGCGACGAGCTGTACCTGACGCTGGCGCGGCGCTGGTCGCGGGTGATGGTGGCGCTGTTCGCCGTCGGCGTCGTCACCGGCACGATCCTGTCGTTCGAGATGGGTCTGCTGTGGCCGGCCTTCACCGGCGAGTTCGGCGGCGTCTTCGGCCTCGGGTTCGCGATCGAGGGGTTCTCGTTCTTCGCGGAGGCGATCTTCATCGGCATCTACGCCTACGGGTGGGGGCGGCTCTCCCCGCGCGCGCACTTCCTCAGCGGGATCCCGGTCGTGGTCGCCGGCTTCACCGGCTCGCTGATGGTGATCGCCGTCAACGCCTGGATGAACCATCCGGGCGGCTTCCACCTGCGCGCGGGCCGCGTGGTCGACATCGACCCCGTGCGCGCGCTGTTCGGCAACTGGTACCTCTGGCACGAGCTCGTGCACATGTACGTCGCGGGCTACATGGTCGCCGGGTTCGTCGTCGCCGGCGCCTACGCGTACGGCCGCCTGCGTGGTCGCTGGGGCCGCTACGAGCGCACGGCGCTCGCGATCCCGCTGACGATCGCCGCGCTCGCCGCGCCGGCGCAGGTCGTGATCGGCGACTGGAACGGGCGTGACGTCGCCAAGGCGCAGCCGACGAAGCTCGCCGCGATCGAGGGCCTCGCGCGGACCACGCGCGGCGCGCCCGAGCACATCCTCGGCTGGTACACGGGCGGCCGCGTGCGGTACGGGATCCGCATCCCCCGCCTGCTCTCGCTGCTCGCCTATCACGACCCGAACGCGCGCGTGCAGGGCCTGGACGCGGTGCCGCCGGCGAACCGGCCGCCGGTCAACGTCGTGCGCCTGGCATTCCAGGCGATGGTGGGCATCGGCACGCTGCTGGCGCTGCTGGGCGCCGTGTTCCTGGTGGTGCGGGTGCGGCGAGGGCGGCTTCCGCGCTCGCCGTGGTTCTACCGCGCGCTCGCACTCGCGGGCCCCGCGTCGGTGGTCGCGCTGATCTCGGGGTGGGTGACGACGGAGGTCGGCCGGCA